>NZ_JBZQEK010000057.1:0-28366 GCF_058719085.1 Candidatus Benthicola sp. | reverse complement strand
GTGGGCGCCTCTGAATATTCTCATATCGGGACCAGGTCAGATGCTCAGTGGCTCGGTCGGCGACCGCCGCTCGAGGTAGATGAGGAAGGCCGTCCGCGTGACGTAGAGGGCCGTGAAGAACGAAGCCAGGATGCCGATCACAAGGGTGACCGCGAACCCGCGGATCGGGCCGGTGCCGAACTGATACAGGATCGCGGCCGTGATCAGCGTCGTCAGGTTCGCGTCCACGATCGCGGAGAGCGCCTGGGCGAAGCCGTTGTCCACGGCCGTCCTCGGCGTCTTCCCGGCATCCGATTCCTCGCGGATCCGCTCGAAGATCAGCACGTTCGCGTCCACGGCCATTCCGACGGAGAGGATGAGGCCGGCGATGCCCGGCAGCGTGAGCGTGGCACCGAGCCCCGCCAGGCCGCCGAGGACCAGCAGCACGTAGATCGCCAGCGCCCCCACCGCCATCACGCCCGCGACCCGGTAGTACCAGATCATCAGGATCACCACGGCGACGATGCCGATCATGAAGGCATTCCGTCCCTGGCGGATCGAGTCGGCCCCGAGGGAAGCGCTGACCGTGTGCTCCTCGACCACCTTGATCGGCATCGGGAGCGCACCCGCCCGAAGCACCAGCGCCAGGTCCTGCGCCTCCTGGAAGCTGGCCCCGCCTCCCATCTCGATCTGCGCCCGTCGGCTCAGCGTCTGGCGGATGACCGGCGCACTCTGCACCCGCCCGTCGAGCACGATCGCCATGTAACGACCCACGGCCGGGGCGGTGCCCCGCTGGAATACCCGTGCGCCGCGGCGCGTCGTCTCGAACGGCACATACGGCTGATTGAACTGCGGGTCCCGGGCCGCGGGCCCCGCATCTTCGAGCAGGTCGCCGGTGAGGATCGGGTCCGACTCGAGCACGAAGAGTTCCCGGTACGCCGCCCCGGCGGCCGACGTCGGCTCCGCCCCCCACCGGACCTCCGTGTTGCGCGGAAGGTGGTCGCGGAACGCCTCCGTCTCGAGATATCGCTCGACCGTCGGAACCTCCTCTTCGGCCACCAGGAAGGTGCCGGGCTGCGGTCCCTGGAGCAGCAGGCTGGTCAGCGGCCTCAGGGTCGGCTCCTGCGCCCCCTGCGCCGCCGGGCTGTCCGTCGCAACGGCCTCGCCCGAGTCAGCGACCGTGGCGTCGGTCGAATCCGCGGCGGCCTCCGCCGAACTGTCCGGCTGCGCGCCGAGGATGTCCGACAGCGGAGAAGCCTCGGCCGACGGCTCCTGGACGGCCGCGGCGTGCAGGTTCTCGGCCCCGAGCTCCTGAACGATGGCCCGGTCGATTCGGGGAAGCGCGTTGAGGAAGTTGTCGTCTTCCCGAACCAGCTTGAACTCGAGGAAGGCCGTCCGCTCCACGATCCCCTTGGCGCGTTCGGGATCGTCGATGCCCGCCAGCTCCACGATGATGCGCTCGTTGCCCACCCGTTGAATGGTGGGCTCACGGACCCCGAACTCGTCGATGCGGTTCCGGATCGTGGTCAGCGTGCGCTCGATGGCGTCCGCGCGGCCCTCGGGCGTCAACGTGCCCTCGGGATCATCCACTTCGACGGCCAGGTGCATGCCGCCCTGCAGGTCGAGACCGAGGTTGATCGAGGGGATCTTCTCGCCGGTCGGCCCCGTCTTGGGGACGAGGGCGTACACGCACACGACGATCAGTCCCAGTATGACCAGGAGTCTGTTTCGGATATTACGCATGGAAACGGGCCAGTCCTCCAGCCGGGTGCCCCTTCGTCGGCCACCGCCCATCGCGGTGTCCGTTCACAAGCGGCGCAAAGTACGCAGGAAGCAGCGGAATGAAAACCCCGGGCCGCGGGGGCCCGGGGCTTCCCGAATCAGGTCTGCCGGTGCAGGCCCGTCCACCGGAGGATGTCCTCCATGAGGCACCAGCCGGTCACTCCCGACTGGAGAAGGTTGAGGCCCACGAAGGCCGTGAACAGCAGCCACCAGGGACTCACCCAGTAGGCGAGGGCGAGACTGGCGAGGACGAAGGTCCCCGCGATCACCCTGATCTTTCGTTCCATCGTCATCTCTGTGCACCTCTCGGATCGGGTTGTTCGAGCTCCGCCCGGCCCCCAGGGACATTCGGATCCCACCTCGGGCCGTGGCCGGAAAAGCTCCCAAGTAGACTCTTCCTACTCCTGCGACTTCGTGGACCGCGGCGCGGCCGTCATCGACCCTTCCGTCGCCTCACAGCCGCACGCGGCGGCGTTCTCCACATCGAGAGCGAACGCCCGGATGGGGTGCTTGGGGTCTTCCACGCCCGTGCACATCCGCACCGCTTCGAGGATCGCCACGGCGAGCGCGTCGGCGGCGAACACGAAGATGACCTCGGAGCGGTAGGGCGCTCCGGCGCCGGCCCCGTACCAGCCGCCTGCTCCGGCGCGCTCGTGGCCCTCCACCGCCAGGCGGCTGAACATCGGAACCTCGAGCGTCGTGAGCAGCTGCTCGACGCACTTCTCGTCTCCCTCCAGATATGTCAGCATCACCAGCTTCATGTCCACCTCTCGTTCCTGATTCTTCCGGGGCCAAGGCCCCGCGTGTCCAAAGGCCCTGCCGGCTCGCCCTCAGCCCTCCGTCGCCGTCGTCAGACCCTCGCCTGCCCCGGATTCCTCCCCCTCGCTCCCTCGATCCCGGCGGAGCAGGAAGTAGATGCCCGGCACGACGATCAGCGTCAGCAGCGTGGAGGCGAGGGAACCCGTGATGAGCGCCACCGCCAGCCCCTCGAAGATCGGATCGAACAGGATCACGATCGCCCCGATGATGACCGTGCCCGCCGTGAGCGCGATCGGACGCGTTCGGACGGCCCCTGCCTCGATCACGGCCTGCTTCAGCGGAATACCCGCATTCAGCCGGGCCTCCAGGTAGTCGATCAGCAGGATTCCGTTTCGAACCATGATGCCCGCCAGCGCGATCATCCCGATCATCGACGTCGCCGTGAAGAAGGCTCCGAACACGAGGTGTCCGGGTGCGATCCCCACCAGCGTGAGCGGAATCGCCGTCATCATCACGAGGGGGGTGATGAAGCTGCCGAACCACGCCACGAGCAGGCCATAGATCAGCAGCAGGGCGCCGGCGAACGCGATGCCGAGGTCGCGGAACACCTCGTACGTCACCTGCCACTCGCCGTCCCATTTCATCACGGGCTGTTCGACGGCACCGGGCTGTCGCGTGTACAGCTGACCCAGCTGAGCACCCGATGGAAGCTCGATCTCGCCGATGCGCTCCTTGAGGTCCAGAATGGCGTACACCGGGCTTTCCTGGGCTCCGGCGACATCGGCGGTCACGTACACCACCCGCTGGCCGTTCTTCCGGTCGATGGGCTGAGGTACGGTCGCCTCCTCCACCCGGACGATCTGCCCGACCGGCACCATGCTGCCGGTCCGGGAGGCCACGTGAAGGTTGCCGATTCGATCCGGACCGGACCGGTCCTCCTCCGGAAGGCGCACGCGCACCGGCACGGCGGCACGGGACTCGGGAGCCGACAGCTCCGTCGCCACCACGCCCCCCACTCCCGTGGCCAGAGCGTGAACCACCTGTTCCCTGGCCACCCCCGACAATGCCGCCTTCTCTTCGTCCACGAAGAACCGGAGCTCCCGCTGCGGATCGATGAGCGACCAGTCCACGTCCACCACCCCGGGCTGATCGGCAAACATGGCCATGACGCGCTCGGCCACCTCCCGCTGCGCCACCTCGTCGGGGCCGTAGACCTCGGCGACCAGGGTCGAGAGGACGGGGGGACCGGGCGGTACCTCCACGACCTTGGCCCGGGCTCCGGTACCGGAGGCCGCGACGACGGAGTCCACGATGGGCCGCACGATCTTGGCCACATCGTGGCTCTTGGCCCGCCGCTCCGACTTATCAATCAAGTTTACCTGAATGTCCGCAACGTTATTTCCCCTACGGAGATAATAGTGCCGAATCATACCGTTGAAGTTGAAGGGCGCCGCCACTCCCGCATACACCTGGAGGTCCTTGATTTCGGCCACGCTCTCGAGCTCGAGCGCCACGTCCCGGGCAAGCGCGGCGCTCGTCTCGAGCGTCGATCCCTCCGGTAGATCGAGGATGACCTGGATCTCGTTCTTGTCGTCGAACGGCAGCATCTTGACCATCACCGTCCGGGTGAAGAAGAGACCGGTCGCCCCGATCAGCAGCACGGCCACCGCAGCGAGAGCCATCACCAGCCGGGAAGGCCGGTCGAGCAGTGGCTCCACGAGACGGCGGTACACGCGGTAGATGCGCGTGTCCTCGAGCACGTACCTCTCCTCGTCCTGTTCGTGGTCGCCCTGATGGGCCTTGCCGAGGAGCCGGAAGGCCAGCCACGGAGTCCCGATCAGCGCCACGAGCAGCGAGAAGGTCATCGCGAGGCTCGCCCCGATCGGCATCGGGCTCATGTACGGCCCCATCAGCCCCGAGACGAACAGCATGGGGAGAACGGCCGCGATCACCGTGAGGGTCGCCAGAATCGTCGGGTTTCCGACCTCGTCGACGGCGGCGCGCGCGGCGGCCCGTAGCGGACGGTCCTTCATGCGGAAGTGGCGCTCCATGTTCTCGGCCACGATGATCGAGTCGTCGATCACGATGCCGGTCACGAAGATGAGCGCGAACAGGGTGACCCGGTTCAGCGTGTACCCGAAGATCTGGTACACGAAGAGCGTCAGCGCGAAGGTGATCGGGACCGCCAGCATGACCACGACGGCGCTCCTCCACCCCATGAACACCGCCACCACGATGCCGACGGCGATCACTGCCAGCCCGAGGTGCTCCTTGAGGGTGGTGACCTTCTCCCGCGCCGTCTCTCCGTAGTTCCGCGACACGAGCGCCTCGACGTCGGCCGGGATCACCGAGCCCTCGAGCCGGGACAGAGTCTCCTCGAGCCGGTGTCCGACCGCGGTCGCGTCCGCCCCCGGCCGCTTCGACACCGAGATCGCCACCATCGGCATCAGCGGCTGTCCCGCTTCCCCGTGGAAGGTGTAGCTGTCCACCTCGGCCGGTCCATCCGAGACCTCCGCGACGTCCCCCACCTGGATGAGCCGCCCGTCCCGCACATCGAGGACGACGCCCGAGACGTCGTCGGCGCTGTTCAGGAAAGGACCTCCGAGCACCCGGACCACCCGGTCCGCGGCCGAATACCGTCCGGCCTCGAAGCTGACGTTGGCCGCGCGAAGGCGCTGAACGACCATCCCCGGATCGACGCCCAGCTCCGCCATCCGGCCGGGCGACAGCTCGACGCGGACCTCCCGCGGCTGGCCGCCCGTGACGTGCACATCCCGGACATCCGGTACGGCTTCGAACGCCGTTCCGACTTCCTCGGCCAAACGCCTGAGCTCCGCGTGGTCCTCCTGGCCGGCCAGGGTCACGCTGAAGAACGGCACGTCGTCGATCGACACGGTCTTCACCAGCGGAAAGGTGAGACCGGAGGGCATCCGATCGAGGTGTTTCATGAGGGTCGCGTACAGCCGGATCAGGCTGTCCTCCAGGTCCCGTCCGACCTCGTACCGCACCGTGACGAGACCGAAGCCCGGCTGCGCGTGGCTGTACACGTACTCGACGCCGTCGATTCCGGAGAGCACGTTCTCCAGCGGGATCAGGGCCCGGTTCTCGACTTCCTCGGGAGTGGCCCCCGGCATCGGCAGATAGATGTCCGCGAGGGGCACGATGATCTGCGGCTCTTCCTCGCTCGGCAGCGTCGCCGACGTGTAGATCCCGAGACCGAGCGCGGCCGCCAGGAGAAGCGGCGTCAGCTTGGACGTCAGGAATGCGTCGGCGAGGCGTCCCGCGATCTGGGTCTTCATCGACCGCCCTCCGCGATGAAGGCCCATTCGACCCTCTCCGCGCTCTCGACCACGGCGCCGTCCACGAGACCTGCCGGCGGTTGCCGAACGACCATGTCCGTCTCCGTGATCCCTGCGAGGGCCTCCACGGCTTCACCCGTCCGCCGACCGGTGCGAATCCAGCGCAGGCGAGCCTGCTCGCCGGACACGACGAAGACGCCCGTAAGCTGCCCACGGCGCACGATGGCGTCCGCCGGAACCCAGAAGCTGGACTCACCGGGGACCGGCAGCTCGAGCCGCACGAAGGAGCCTGGAGGCGGCAACCGCTCGGACGAATCGAACGTAGCCTCGATCCGAAAACGGTGGCTCGTCGGATCGATCACCGGAACCACTCGGCGCACCGTGGCCGCCCAGCGCGTTCCCGTCTCCGGCCACACGACCAGAACGGACTCGCCTTCCTCGACCCGGTCGACCATCGACGCGGGCACGTCGGCTGCGACCTTGACCCCTCCGGAACCCGAGAGCACGAGGATCGGCTTCCCCGGCACGGCCAGGTCACCCGGATCGGCCATGCGGGCGGTCACCGTTCCATTGAACGGCGCCCTGAGAACGAAATAGTCGCGGGACGCAATCGCCTCGTCGAGACGAGCCTCTGCCGCCTTCAGGTTGGCCTCGGCCTGATCGAGCTCCTGCTTCGTGGCGGCCCCATCCCGCTCGAGATTCACCATCCGCTCGTACGTGCGCCGGGCCACCACCGCCTGCGCCTCGGCGCTCGCCACGGCCGACTCGACCCCGGCGGCTTCGAGCCGGGCGACCACCTGGCCGGCACGCACCCTGGAGCCCACGTCCACCGAAACGGCTTCCACCGTTCCGCTGCCCCGGGTGGCGATGTTGGCGGTTTCGAGCGCGATGACGCGTCCCGGTACCTGGGACCCCGTCCCGCTGCTCGCGACGGGGCTCACGTCCACGG
This sequence comes from Candidatus Benthicola sp., assembly GCF_058719085.1. Lineage (NCBI taxonomy): Bacteria > Pseudomonadati > Gemmatimonadota > Gemmatimonadia > Candidatus Palauibacterales > Candidatus Palauibacteraceae > Candidatus Benthicola > Candidatus Benthicola sp. Next base: position 21,598 of record NZ_JBZQEK010000057.1, on the reverse strand, counting down.
CCCCGACGATCTCCCGATCCGCCACCTCGCCCGGCTCGCCCTTGTCACAGGCGCCGAGGGTGAGGGCGAGGACCGGCACGTACAGCATCATGTATCGCTTCATCGGTCGTTTCCGTTCTCGTGCATGGTGGTGACGAACCGGAGCTGCGCCTCCGCCATTCGGAAGGCAGCCATGGCGTCGATGGCCTGGCTCTCCGCCTGCGCGCGGCGAGTCTCCGCCTGGAGGAGGTCGGCAGGCGTGGCGAGCCCCTCCTCGAACCGGCGCTTCATCAGCGTGGCCCCGGCTTCGGCCGCTCTCCGGCCAGCCAGCGAGGCCTCCACGGCCTGTCGAGCGGCTCGAAGTCCGTCCTCGGCCGCGGCGAGCTCCGCGCTCGCCTGACGCAGCGCCTCCTGGTAGCGGGTCTCGGCGATCGTCTGTGCAGCCTCCGCCCGCTGCCGGTCCTTCGAGCGGCTGAACCCGGAAAACAGGTTCCACGTCAGGCCCACGCCCACCGTCCAGTTGTCCCCATCGTTCTGGAATGCGTCCGCGGCATGAATCGCATAGTTACCGAACACGCCGATCTCCGGCAGGAAGGAGCGCGTGGCCCTCTTGGTGCCCGCCTCGGCCGCATCGCGCGCGCTGGCGAGCGCCATCAGGTCCGCTCGCTCCGCCGGATCGAACGACGGCGGGGACTGAACTTCCGCGGGCTGAGGCAGGACCACCTCGAGGGAATCGGCAAGGACGGGGAGGTCCGCCGACTCGCCTCCGAGAAACACGGCGAGCCGCCTGCGCGCGTCGAGGTCCCGTCTCTCGGCATCCACTCGTCGGGCCACCGCGAACGAATAGTCGGCCTCCGCCTGCAGGAGGTCCGCACGCGTCAAAACTCCCTCATCCACGCGGCGGGCGAAGACGTCCCGGTTGACCGCCGCGGCGGCTTCGGCGCGCTGCGACGCCCGAAGCTGTGCTCCCGCCCGCTGCGCCTCCCGGTACAGGATGTCCGTCTGCGTGAGGGTGGCTTCGCGGGTTCGGGTGGCGGACCAGCCTGCCGCTTCGGCCTCCCTGGCCGCGGCCCCGCGACCGGTCCAGTCCGAGGGGCTGAAGACTTTCCAACGCAGGGAGACCCTGTTGGTCCAGTCGTTGATCGGATCGGGCGTGTTCAGCGTCGCCGGGTTGAAGTCGGCTTCGCTGAACGTTCCCTGTCTGAGCTTCGTCCCGAACACGAACACCGGGTCGTTCGACCGAACGAAGCCGCTCTCGAAGTCGATCCGCGGCCAGTAGACAGCCGACGTGCCCCCGGCCGCCGCGGCCGCCATGTCCGCGCTGGCCGCCGCGATTCTCAGGCTGGCGTTGCCCGCCAGCGCTTCCTGTCTGGCCGCCTCGAGACTCAGAGGACGACCCCCGGCCGCCGTCTGTGCCCTCAGAGAGGCGGGAGCTCCAGCCAGAAAGATGATGACCAGCAGCGCTCCCGATCGGAGCCGGCTCTTCGTTGCATCCATGCCGCTCACCGTCCGTTCCATGTTTGGAGTCAGCTCCCCGGGCGATCGCAGGCCCGCAGGCAGTCGATGACCCGAACGACCTTCTCGTCGACGAGGTCGTAGTAGACGTTCACTCCGTCCCGGCGTGACCTGAGGATTCCCTTGTCGCGCATCAGGTTCAGATGCTGCGAAGTGGTGGCCTGCTCGAGCCCGACTGCCTCCTGGATCTCCGTCACCGTCCGCTCGCCTTCGGTGTCGAGCAGTTCGATGATCCGCAGTCGGATCGGGTGCCCGATGCACCGGAGCACTCGCGCCGCATCCTGCACCGTGTCCACGCTGAGCGATTCCCCGATCCTCATCTTCGGTTTCCTTTCCCTGATGCATTCCCCACCGCCCCACCGCCATCGTCGGCATACCGACCGACCCGACAGAGATACATATATATATTTGAATATATTTATTGTCAACACCCAAGGTCGATCCTGGCAAAAAGAGGCGAACACCGGCTCGATCCACTATATTTTGGACCCGACGGTTGCAGGCGCATCGGGGCGGACGCCGTCCGCTTCGCAACCTCTCCTGTCGGTCCCCCGCGGTCATGGACGCGGGACGGGTGTCGGTGGGCCACGGACGACCCAGAGTGGATGGAGCACGAATGAGTCGAGGCGGACCGAGAATCGGGCGGAGGATCCTGGTGGCGTGCGCGATCGCGGCGCTCGCTCTTCCCCTCGGGTGCTCGCCGGACGCCCCGGATGGAGGACTTCCCACCCATCCCTCCGACGGTTACTCGGTGACGCTGGAGTGGGACCCGCCCACGCTGGATGCGATGGGGCGACCCCTCAGCGACCTCGATGGATATCGGCTCTACTACTCCCGAACGCTCCCACCCTCGGGGCCGGAGGGGACGGCCGTCGAGGTCGGTCTCGAGGCCCGGATCACGGTTTCCGGGCTCCCGGAAGGAACCTATTACTTCGCCGTGGCCGCTGTCGACACGGCCGGTAACCAGAGCGATCCGTCCGCACCCCTCCAGGTGGAGGTCGGCCCGTGAGCATGCGGCGGACGCGGTTCGCTTCCGCCATGATGGCCGCCGCGCTCTCGGTCGCGGCTCCGGCGTCCGTCCGTGCACAGGTCCAGCCCGTGCCCGGTCCGGAGACGCTCGAAGCGATCGCGGTCAGCCCCAACCGGATCGATCTCAGTTGGACGCCCGTCAACAGTCCCCAGGTCGTGGAGTACCGGATCTACTACGCGAACGGCTCGCTGGCGGGCACTGTCGACGCGCCGGGAAGCTCCTTCTCCGACACGGGCCTGCAGCCGTGGACCGTGTATTCGTACTACATCACGGGCGCCAACAGCGCGGGGAACGAGAGCTCGCCCAGCGCCGTCGTCTCGGAACGCACGCTGGACGGATCACCGCCGACGACGCCGGGCAACCTCCAGGGATCGGCGGTGAGCTCCACCCGGATCTCGCTTACCTGGACGGCCGCCTCCGATCCCCAATCGGGGGTCGACCGGTACGTCGTGTACCGGAACGGCTCCGAGATCGCCCGGACCACCAGCCTCTCCTATGCGGACGATGGGCTCACGCCGGATACGCAGTACGGCTACGCGGTCTCCGCCATCAACAACGCCGGCGACGAGGGAAGCCGGGCCGGGCCCATACAAGTTCGGACGCTGGGTGAGCCGCCCCCGGACCCACCGAGGAATCTCTCGGCCTCCGCGGTGAGCGCGAGCGCCATCGACCTCTCCTGGAACCCGCCCGCCGATGCGGCCGGTGTCACGGGGTATCGCGTGTACCGGAACGGCACGCGCGTCGCCTCGCCCACCGGCACGAGCTTCCGGGACACCGGCCTGACGAGCTACACCGTCTACCAGTACTACGTGACGGCCGTGAACTCCGGAGGGGACGAGAGCGACGCCAGCAACACGGTGTCCGAACGCACCCTGGACGGATCGCCGCCCACGGCGCCGGGGAACCTCCAGGGCTCGGCCACGAGCCAGACCCAGATCTCGCTGTCGTGGACGGCGGCCAGCGATCCCCAGACCGGCATCGATGAGTACGTCGTATACCGGGGTGGCAGCGAGATCGGACGAACCTCGACCCTCTCGTTCATCGACAACGGACTCACGTCGGACACGCAGTACAGCTACGAGGTCTCGGCCGTGAACGGTCAGGGCGCCGAGGGGAACAAGGCCGGTCCCGTCCAGGTCCGGACTCTGGCCGACCCGACGCCGGACGCGCCCCGGAATCTCTCGGCCTCCGCGGTGAACGCGAGCGCCATCGACCTCGTCTGGAGCCCGCCCGCCGATGCCTCGAACGTGGTGTCGTATCGCGTGTACCGGAACGGCACGCGCATCGCCTCACCAGGGGGGACGAGCTTCCGGGATACGGGCCTGTCGAGCTACACCGTCTACCAGTACTACGTGACGGCCGTGGGGCCGGGCGGCGACGAGAGCGACGCCAGCAACACGGTGTCCGAACGCACCCTGGACGGATCGCCGCCGACAGCGCCGGGAAGTCTGGAGGGCTCGGCCGTGAGCCAGACCCAGATTGCGCTGTCGTGGACGGCGGCGAGCGACCCGCAAACCGGCATCGACGAGTACATCGTCTACCGGGGCGGCAACGAGATCGGACGAACTTCCAGCCTGAGCTACACCGACGGTGGGCTCACCTCGGACACGCAGTACAGCTACCAGGTCTCGGCGGTGAACGGCCAGGGCGCCGAAGGCAACCGGGCCGGCCCGGTGGTCGTCCGTACGGAGGGTGAGCCGGCGCCGGGAGCCCCCCGGAACCTGTCGGCCTCCGCGGTGAGCGCGAGCGCCATCGACCTCTCCTGGAACCCGCCCGCCGATGCGTCCGGCGTCACGGGGTACCGCGTGTACCGGAACGGCGCGCGCGTCGCCTCGCCCACCGGCACGAGCTTCCGGGACACGGGCCTGACCAGCTACACCGCCTACCAGTACTACGTGACGGCCGTGAACTCCGGAGGGGACGAGAGCGACGGCAGCAACACGGTGTCCGAACGCACCCTGGACGGGTCGCCGCCCACGTCTCCCGGTAATCTCCAGGGCTCCGGAGTGAGTCCGAGCCGGATCTCCCTGTCGTGGACGGCCGCGAGCGATCCGCAAACGGGCATTTCCGAGTACGTCGTCTACCGGGACGGAAGCGAAGTCGATCGCACCACGGCGACGAGCTACGAGGACGAGGGCCTGGAGACGGATCAGGTCTACAGTTACGAAGTGTCGGCCGTGAATGGCCAGGGAGATGAAGGCTCGCCAGCCGGGCCGATCGAGGTCAAGACGACCTCCAGGCCGCCCCCGGATCCGCCGACCGGGCTGGAGGCGACAGCCATCGACGACTCGACGGTCGACCTGACGTGGGACCGGCATCCGGACGAAAGCGACCTGGATGGCTACCGCGTATACCGGAACGGCAGCTTCCTGGCCGAGACGACGACCCCGGCGTATCGCGACGAGGGTCTCGATCCGTTCACGACGTACGCCTACACGGTGACCGCGGTCGGTGAAGACGGAGACGAGAGCGCCGCGAGCGACCCGGCGAGCGTGACAACGCCCGACTTCACTCCGCCCACGGCGCCAGGGGCCGTCGTTGCGTCCGCCGTGGGCAGCACGCGGATCGACGTGAGCTGGACTCCGGCGGCGGACGAGGAGTCGGGCATTTCCGGCTACCGGGTCTTCCGGGATGGGAACGAGGTGACCGTCACGCAGGCGACCACGTATCAAGATGGCGAGCTCACGCCCGGAACTACCTACGAGTATCGCGTCTCGGCCATCAACGGCGCCGGAGTGGAAGGGGAGCCGAGCGACCCGGCGTCCGCGACGACGCCGGATGGAAGCGGTCCCACCGTGCCGACCGGGCTCACGGCCACGGCGCTTTCGACGGAGAGCATCTCGCTGTCCTGGAACCCGTCGGAGGACGCGGAGTCGGGAATCGCGAATTACCGGGTCTTCAGGGACGGTGAAGAGATCGCGACGCCGACGGCCGCGGAGTACGTCGACATCGGCCTCCAGGCCGGCACGACGTACGAGTACCGGGTGTCGGCGGTGAATGGCGACGGCCTCGAGAGTGACCTGAGCGACCCCGCCACGGCGACCACGGAAGAGCCGGAAGGGCCACCGCCGCCAACCGACCTGACGGCGACGCCCGACGGGCCGAACCGGATCACCCTGGCCTGGGTGGCCCCGGGCGTGTCCGTGGCGAGCTACAACGTGTACCGCGACGGAAGCTTCGTCGGCTCCGTCACCTCCACGGCGTTCATCGACACCGGACTGCAGCCCGGCACCACCTATCGGTACACCGTGGCGAGCGTCGACTCCGGGGGCCTGGAGGGGCTGCCGAGCGCCGAGGTCAGCGCCGCGACGACAGGCGAGGTGGACACGGTGCCGCCCGCGCCTCCCACCGGGCTCCGCGTCGTGAACCCGTAGGTCCTCCCGCACCACGATCCCCACCTCCCGGGCGACCTCCGAACCGGACTCCGGATTGGCAGGAACCTTGCCTTCTACTCCTCCGCGCGTGCCGGCAGGCGGAACTGGATCAGCAGCCAGACCACGTCGTGACCGGACTTCTGGAGGCGTTCGCCGTGTGGCGGCGGACAAACGAATGACGGCAATCCATGTGGTACGACCGCAACACATCCCTGATTCGAGGCCTGGTGGCCGCGGCCTTCGCATTGCTCGCCGGCTCCTCGTGCGCGCCGGACGCACCTGAGTCCGGAGCGCCCACGCACCCCACGGACCGGTATTCCGTGACCCTCGAATGGGACGCTCCGACGGTCGACGCGGTCGGGCGCCCCCTCGATGACCTCGCGGGTTATCGTCTCTACTACTCGCCGGATGCCGGGACCGAGTCGGAAGGCGAGATGGTGGACGTGGGGGCGGAGACGCGATTCACGGTGACCGGTCTCGAAGCCGGAAGCTACCTGTTCGCCGTGACCGCACTGGACCTCGACGGCAACGAGAGCGACTTCTCGGATCCGCTTCCCGTGGAGGTGGGTCCGTGAACGCGCGAGTCGGCCGGAGACCCGGCGTGCGCCTGGCCGTCATCCTGTGGCTGAGCGCTCTGCTCGGCCTGTTCGCCGCTCGCCCCGGCTTCACCCAGACGGCGCCGTCGAACCTCTCGGCCACCGCGGTGAGCGGGAGCCAGATCGATCTCGACTGGACCGGAAGCGGCCTCTTCGTAACCTACAACGTGTACCGGAACGGCGGTCTGGTGGCGACCGATGAGGTGATCTCGTCCTATTCCGACACGGGTCTGGAGTCGTTCACCGAGTACCAGTACTACGTCACGGCCGTCGTGTCCGGTACGGAGACCGGTCCGAGCAACACCGTGACCGCGCGTACCCTGGATGACACGCCTCCGAGCCCACGCCCCGACATCGTGACGGCCACGGGCGTGAGCACCACGCAGATCGATCTCGCCTGGACCTCGTCCGCCGACCCGGAGAGCGGGGTCGCCGAGTACGTCGTATACCGCGAAAGCGCCGAGGTGGCGCGCGTCGCGGGCACGACCTGGTCGGATACCGGCCTCACGCCGTCCACCACGTACACGTACCGGGTCTCGGCGGTGAACGGAGACGGGTACGAGAGCAGCACCAGCTCGCCGCGCAACGTGAGCACGCTGGACCCGCAGCCGCCACCTGCTCCCACCGGCCTCGAGGCGACGGCCGTGAGCGCGTCGCAGATCGACCTCTCATGGACCGCGGCGGCGGCGAACGATCTCATCGGATACCGGGTCTACCGCGATGGCAGCCCGATCGTGGACCTCGGCCTCGTGACGTCCTACCAGGACACCGGACGGGAGGGATACACGACCTACACGTACACGGTGACCGCGCTGGACGCCGAGGGCCTCGAGAGCGATCCCAGCGATGCCGCCCAGGCTCGAACGCTGGACGGCAGCCCGCCGACCGTGCCAACGGGACTGGACGCCCGGGCGACCGGGGCCACCACCGTGGAGCTGAGCTGGACCCCCTCCTCCGACCCCGAGACGGGAATCGCCGGCTACCGCGTCTATCGAGGCGGGGTGGAGATCGGTACGACGGCGCAGACAACGTACGCGGACGGAGGACTCGACCCGGCAACCACCTATACGTACCGGGTTCGCGCGGTGAACGGCGAGGCGCTCGAGAGCGGACTTAGCCCTCCGACGTCGGCCACGACGGCGGACGGCAGCCCTCCGACGACGCCCACCGACCTGGCGGCCACCGCCGCGGGCACGGACCGAATCGACCTGACCTGGTCGGCGTCGTCGGACCCCGAGTCGGGCGTGGTCGGGTACCGGATCTTCCGCGAGGGCAGCGAGGTCGGCCAGACGGCCCAGACGAGCTTCACCGACACCGGTCTCAGCCCGGCCACCGAGTACACGTACCGGGTGCGGGCCGTGAACGGGGACGGGCTCGAGAGTCCGTTCAGCGATCCGGCTCGAGCGACCACGAACGATGCGTCGCCGCCGACGGCGCCGCAGGATCTCGTGGCCACGCCGGTCGGAACGGAGCGCATCGACCTGAGCTGGTCGGCTTCGTCGGACCCGGAGAGCGGGGTCGCCGGATATCGGGTCTTCCGGGACGGAGATGAGGTCGGGATCACCGAGCAGACGGTCTTCCAGGATGACGGCCTCGCTCCCGGAACCCGCTACGAGTACTTCGTCGTGGCGGTGAACGGCGACGGGCTCGAGAGTCCACCCAGTGCGACCACGGACGCCCGCACCTTCGATGGCACGGGTCCGACGGCTCCGTCGGACCTGACCGCCGAGGCCGTGGGCACGGACCGCATCGACCTGTCCTGGACCGCAGCGGAGGACCCGGAGTCCGGGATCGCAGGGTACAAGATATTCCGGGAGGGTCTGGAGATCGGCACCACCACGGAGACGACCTACACCGACTCGAATCTCCAGCCGGCGACGACGTACGAGTATCGGGTCTCGGCGGTCAACGGAGATGGGCTGCAGGGAAGCCTCAGCGCACCGGCGAGCGCCACCACCGCGGACGCAAGCGGACCGACCGCGCCCTCGGATCTGCAGGCCGAGGCGGCCAGCCAGACACAGATCAACCTCACCTGGAGTGCGTCCGAGGACCCGGAATCGGGCGTCGACCGCTATATTGTGTATCGGGACGATGTGCAGATCGGCAGCGTGCCGGGAACGTCGTTCGCCGACACGGGACTCGAGCAGAACACGAACTACACCTACTCCGTCTCCGCGGTGAACGGAGAAGAGATCGAGGGACAGCGGAGTGAGAACGTGAGCGCACGGACCTTCCCCGCCGAGGATTCCATTCCTCCGGCCGCACCGACCCAGCTCCGGGTGGTGGGCTCGTGAGCCGCTCGATGAAGTTCCCGATCCTGTTCGGCCCGGTCGCCGCGCTCCTCGTCGTCCTTCCCGGTACGGCCACCGCGCAGGATGCCGGTCTTAGCAAGAGTCAGCTCGTCCAGGTCGTGGTATCGCCCGACCCCCCGGCCGCCAAGGTGGCCACCGTGCGCGAGAACTGCCTCAGCTTCGAACCGACGGACCGTGACTGGCGGGACCTTCGAAACCTCGGCGCCAGCGAGGAACTCATCGAGGCGGCACAGGAGTGTGCCCGCCGGGCGCAGGCGGTGCGCATCGGGCTCAACGCCTCGCGGGCGACCGCCACCGCGGGCGACACGACGCTGCTGACGGTCGACCTGTCACGCGGGGGCGCCCCCGTGGCCGGGCAGGCGGTGACGCTCGTCGGTTCCGGAGGACCGGGAGACGGAGCACGTTACTCCCGGTCGACCAATGCGAGCGGCAGGGCTTTCTTCAGCGTCTCGGCAGGTCAAACGACGGGAGCGACCCGATACACCGTCTCCGTGTCGGGTCTGGATGTCGAGGGTCCCACGCGGATCACCGTGACCACGGTCGCCGCACCGCCGGCCGTCGCGGACGTCGATCCCGCGGAATTGCAGTGGGCGCAAGGAGACAGCGTGCCGGAGCTCGGGATCACCATCTCGGACCGTTTCGGCAATCCGGTCTCGGCAGCCGACGTGGTGCTCACGGCCGGCACGGGAGAAGATCCCCCGGTCCTCGCGACCGGGACGACGGACGCGGCCGGGACGATCCGCGTCTCCGTAGCGGACCCGCCCGACGTCGAGACGCAGACGTGGCAGGTGCGGGTCGGTGCTGCGGTCCTGGCGTCCGTTCCGGTGACGGTCGAGCCCCGGATGGCGGAAGAGGCCGCTCCTCCCGCGCTGCCGCCGCCACCCGTGGAGTCGATCGACGACCGGGCCGTGGCCGCCGGATACGCGAGCCTCGAGGCGGGAGACCCGCAGGCAGCCGAGCAGAGTTTTCGGCAGGCGCTCGGGATCACCCCCCGCAGAGCCGATGCCCAGATGGGGCTCGGCGAGGCGCTCCTCGCCCAGGGGCGGGCCGACGAAGCCGTGACGTGGTTCGAGTTCGCCACCCGGCAGAGCCCTGGAGACGCGGACGCGTGGGATGGGCTCGGTCGCGCGTACGTCGCGGAGGGACGCAGGCAGGACGCGAGCCGGGCGTTCGAACGGGCGAAAGAGATCGACCCGAGCCGGGAAGACCTGCAGACCGAGATCGCGGATCTCAGCCGTCCCCCGGGCTATCTGAACGCCAGCCTGTGGGGCGGCAGCACGTCTGGCAATCTCGACTCGGGCGGTATCCGCCGGGCGGCGTTCGATGTGGCGTTCAGTCCCGTGATTTCGCTGCGTGGAGGCTGGGATCGCTCGCTGGCACCGTACAGTCCGGAACTCGTACGCGGCTACGACGAGTGGGACGGCTGGTACGCGGGCGGCAGCGTCGGGTACGGCTCCGATCAGCGCTACCGGACGGCGATCGACATCGGTCAGCGTGAGCAGAGCTTCAGCCCGATCGACGACTCGACGAGCATCACTCAGAACCTGTACCGGCTGACCCAGACGATCCGGTTCGGCGAAGATCGAAGGTCGGCGAAGCTCGCCGTGGGCGGCTACCTCGGCCGGTGGTACGACGAGGACGACTGGATCGTGTTCGCACGTTTCAAGGCGCCCGTCTCGCGTCAACTGAGCGTCGTGGCTTCGGGGAACTACGGACAGACGATCGGGACCAACTGGGTCGAGACCGGACGCCACTCGGACAAGGACGGCCGCGTGTATGCCGGGGTGGCATGGGAGACCGCGAAGGGCTTTCTCCTGCAGCCGGTGGTGGGCGTGGGCGATGTGAGCAGCGACCGGTCGGACGACCTGTCCGGTACCCTGTTCGACCTGATTCTCGAGGCCTACATCCCCGTCTTCCGGGGGGCGGGGATCCGGGGCTACCTGAGGCACCAGAATCCACCGGGCAGCGAAGCCTTCACTACGTTCGCCATCGGGCTCGCCTACCGGTTGGGCTGGGCCGGCGGCTGACCCTCTCCACCGCCATCGGCGGACCGCCGGGATGTTCACCCGGCCTCAACTCGCGGCGGTGTCCGCGTGTTCCTCCTCGCAGAGCCACCCGGCGCCGTGCAGCCACGGCGCCGGCCTCCGACGACCATCGCCCATCGAGCGAGGCAACATGCGAACACGTGGGTTCACACTTGCGCTGATCGCGGCCGTCGCGGCCGCCGGATGCGCCACGGCCCGATCGCAGCAGGCCCCCGGCGACAACGGGAAGCCGAACGGAAGCGGCGACGACGAGAAGAAGACTTACTCGGAGATCGTCACGAGCGAGGCGGTCTCGGACTCGGGGCTGTTCCTCGTGCACCGGGTCGAGGAAAAGCTCTACTACGAGGTCCCGCTCGGCATGCTGGACCGGGAGATGCTCATCGTCTCCCGGCGGTCAGGAGCGCCGCAGAACTTCGGCTACGGCGGGATGAAGAACAACACGCAGACGATCAGGTGGCAGCGGAACCAGGAGCAAGTCCTGCTCCGGATCGTCTCGTACGAGAACGTCGCGGCCGATTCGCTTCCGATCTACATGGCCGTGAAGAACGCCAATTTCGAGCCGATCGTCGCCGCCTTCGACATCGAGGCGTGGAACGCGGACAGCTCGGCCCTCGTGATCGAGGTGACGCCCCTGTTCGTGGACGATGTCCCCGTCCTCGGACTGTCGGCCGCGGCGAGAGAGAACTACAAGGTCTCGAGCCTGGACGAGGACCGCTCCTACCTCGAGTGGGTGAAGAGCTTTCCGAAGAACATCGAGGTGCGGCACGTCCTGACCTACAACGCGAAGGCACCGCCTTCGGATGCCTCGGCGGGCACGCTCTCGGTCGAAATGAACGTGTCGATGGTCCTGCTGCCCGAGGTCCCGATGAAGCCTCGCCTGTTCGACGAGCGCGTCGGGTACTTCAGCGTTAACCAGGTCGACTACGGACTCTCGGACCACAAGACGGTCGACCGAACCTACATCACCCGCTACCGCCTCGAGCCCTCGGATACCGCGGCCTTCCGACGCGGGGAGCTCGTGGAGCCCGTGAAGCCGATCGTGTACTGGATCGACCCGGCCACTCCCGAGAAGTGGCGACCGTATCTCAAGGCGGGCGTGGAGGACTGGCAGCAGGCGTTCGAGCACGCGGGCTTCAAGAACGCGATCATCGCCAGGGACCCCCCGACCGCGGAAGAGGACCCGGAGTTCAGTCCCGAGGACATCCGCTACTCGGTGATCCGGTGGTTCCCTTCCGAGGTCCAGAACGCCTTCGGTCCTCACGTGCACGACCCGAGGTCGGGAGAGATTCTGGAAAGCGACATCGGGTGGTACCACAATGTGGCCAACCTGCTGCGCAACTGGTACCTGATCCAGACGGCGGCGGCCAACCCCGAAGCCCGATCCGTGAAGTTCTCCGACGAGGTCATGGGCAAGCTGATCCGCTTCGTGGCGGCGCACGAGGTCGGCCACACGCTGGGTCTCCCCCACAACATGAAGGCCAGCTCGGCGTACCCGGTGGACTCGCTCAGGGCCCCGGGCTTCGTATGCCGCATGGGTGTCGCCCCATCGATCATGGACTACGCCCGCTTCAACTACGTGGCCCAGCCCGAAGACGAGGGGGCCTGCTTCGATCCCCGCATCGGTCCGTACGACGATTACTCGATCAAGTGGGGCTACCGGCCGATCCTCGACGCGGCGACCCCGGATGACGAGCTGCCCACCCTCGACGCGTGGATCCGTGAGCACGAGGACGACCCGACCTACTGGTTCGGCGACCCGAGCGGAATCGACCCCACATCGCTCACCGAGGCGATCGGCTCCGACGCCATGGAGGCCGGAGAACTGGGCATCGCGAACCTCAAGCGGGTTCTGGCGGGACTGATGGAGTGGACGTACGAGGAGGGACGGGACTGGGACGAGCTCGAGGAGCTGTACGGCCAGGTGGCGGCCCAGTGGAACCGGTATCTCGGGCACGTGGTCGCGAACGTCGGCGGTGTGACGAGGACGCGGAAGCGACAGGGCCAGGAAGGGATCATCTACGAGCCGATTCCGGCTGAAACCCAGCGCCGGGCGATGGAGTTCGTCAACCGCGAAGCGTTCGTCCCGCCCACCTGGCTGGTGGACGAGGAGATCCTCGGCAGGATCGAGAACGTGGGCACGGTGGAGCGCGTGCGCCGACTGCAGGTCGGGGTTCTCGACAACGTGCTCGAGGCCGGACGCATGCAGCGCCTGATCGAGGCGCGAGTGCGCTTCGGAGAACAGACCTACTCGCTGCTGGAGATGGTGGGAGACGTGCGGAGCGGCATCTGGACGGAGCTGCGGACCGGCGCATCCATCAGCCTGTACCGGCGGAACCTGCAGCGCGGCTACCTGGAGCGCATGGACGAACTCCTCAACGGAGAGGCATCCGCCCCGACCTTCAGCTTCCCGGGCGCCGACGAGTACTTCACGACCGTGGACGTGTCCCAGTCCGACATCCGGGCCGTGACACGCGGAGAGCTCGAGGCGCTCCAGACCGAAATCCGAAGCCGGCTCGCGGCCGGGAACGACCGGATGACCCGTCTCCACCTGCAGGACTCTCTGGCCCGGATCGAGAAGATCCTGAACCCGGAGGAGTAACCCCGGACGGTCCGGCAAAAGCCGAGGGCCGCCCCGCCGGGCGGCCCTCGTGCATCCGAATCATGACTGGGACCCGGTGACTCGCCTCTTCAGGGAGACTGCCCTTCGCCGTCGGAGCTCCCCGCAGCCGAGCCCTCACCTTCCGCCGGAGAATCCCCCTCCCCTTCCGCCGCCGCATCCGGGTCCGCGACGGATAGCTGAATATCGAGGCTGGAATGCGTCGACATGGGCATGCTGAACCCCATGGTCGAGATGTTCCCTCCCCCCTTCCCCGTTCCCTGCGCGGCGAGCAAGACCCCGCGCTGCGGGTCCCAGAAATAGACGGTTCGGGCCTCGACCTCGTTCAGCATGTCGATTTCGGCCGGCGCACCTTCCGGCTGGCCCGAGCCCTCCATCTCGATGACGCCTTCCGAGACGAGGATCTTCGCCTTGGTGCCGTTCAGCACCGTGTCACCCGCGAGAGACATCAGGCCATTGTAGACCGACTCGCCTTCCAGACCCCCTCCCATCGGAAGGGTCACGTTGTGCTCCCACTCGGCTACCTCGAGATCGCCGCCGGGCGGCAACGGGAAGAGGAGCGCGGAAGCGACCCGCTGCATGTCCGCCCCCGAGAGGTTGTCGGCGTCGATCTCCGGGACCTCCGTGAAGGTGATGGAGCCGTCCCAGGCCATCGTGCCGCGAAACGGCTTGCCCGCGAGCTGATCCGACAGATCGGTCGTGCCCCCGCCGAAGTCTCCGCCCGTCTTCAGCACGATCGACTCGATGGTGATCGTGAACGGGGTGCCTTCCTCCGTCTCCTTCTCGAACGCCACCGTGAGCGATGCCTCGCTGCTGAACGAGGCGCTCTGGATGCCCGCCGGCGTCTCGATCTCGTTTCCACCCTGCGCATCGAGAGTGTATCGCAGGGGGGCATCGGTCGGCTCAAATTCATAGATGGGGTTGGATCCGCAGGCTCCCGCGACGACGACGAGCGCGAGCCAGAGGGGAACTGCCGAGGTGGATCGGGTATGGTCTATAGGTCGCATGATCGGTATCTCTCCACTGACGGATCGGGGCGCGGTCACCCGGCTCTTTGGCCGGCCACGTCCCTACAGGCTAGCGCATTCAGCCGCCCGCGCAATGCCGGCCCCGCGCACCTGGCGGGACGACGGACGGGGAAAGCGGGAACATGGATCTCACCGCCGAGCAACTCGACAGCGGCAGAGTGCGGCGACCCGCGGTCGCCGGCACCTTCTATCCCTCGGGGGCCCCGGCTCTCCGAAGCGCACTCCGGGACTGCCTGCGACGCTCTTCACCCAGCGGTGTGGAGATCCGTCCGAAGGCTCTCATCGCACCTCACGCGGGATACATGTACTCGGGGCCGGTCGCCGCCACCGCGTACCGGACCCTGGAACCGTGGCGTGAAGAATTCCGGCGGGTGGTGCTTCTCGGACCCAGCCATCACGTGGCCCTCCGTGGCCTGGCCACCAGCTCGGCCGAGTACTTTCTGACGCCGCTCGGCCCCGTACAGATCGACCTCGGAGCCGTGCTCGCTCTGCAGGAGCTCCCGTTCGTGCGGCAACGGGACGACGCCCATGCCTCGGAGCACAGCCTCGAGGTCCACCTTCCGTTTCTGCAGCTGTCGCTGGAGGATTTCCGGCTGGTCCCACTCGTCGTGGGCGAGGCCAATCCTTCGCAGGTCGCCGAGGCCCTGGACTGCGTATGGGATGGCGACGAGACGCTGATCGTGGCAAGCACCGACCTGAGTCACTACCACGGCTACGACGCCGCCCGGAGGTTGGACGCCGAAACGGGACGAGCGATCGAGAGCTTCGACGTGGAATCGATCGATGGGCAGCGGGCCTGCGGCTTCCGGGCGCTGAACGGGCTGTTGGCCGCGGCGGCGGCGCGTGGGCTCGTGGTGACCCCACTCGACCTGCGAAACTCGGGTGACACGGCGGGCGATCGTCGACAGGTCGTCGGATACGGCGCGTACGCCATCACTCCCGCTGTATGAACGGCCGTCGGCGGGTGCGGGCTCGCCCGCAGAGGGACGGACGAGCCCGCGAGCCCGTTCGCCCTGACAGGAAGGGCCCGGCAGGATGGGCAGGGCGGGCGTTCCCCCCGTGGCCGTCGCCGGCGCACGGATCCTGCCGGGTTCGTGCTCACCGGAGAATCAGCTTCAGGTTTCCTCCCGTGATCTCCTTCTCGCACAGTTTGCAGGGCCAGACGATCTCGTCTCCGGCAGCAATCGCCGAGCGGATCTGAACGACCTTCGGTGCGTCCGGATAGAACCACTTCCAGGAGATGCGGTCCCCGTTCACCCCCCGGCTGCCGCTGTCGAACGCCCAACCGATCACCGCCTGGCCGATGCGGCAGTCACTGCCGTTCGGATGGCCTTCGGACCCGCCCGGGCCCCCCGGCTCGCCGTGGCCTCCAGTCGCACCGCCACCGGAACAGCCACCTCCGTCGTGGGTGTCGCCCCCATCGTCGTGGGAGCAGCCCCCGTCATCGTGCGTCGTGCCATCGTCGTGGGAGCAACCCCCGTCATCGTGCGTCGTGCCATCGTCGTGGGAGCAGCCCCCCTCTTCCCCGGAGCAGCCTCCGGCCCCGTGCCCGGACCCGCCACACGGCTTGGTATCGAAGACCACTTCCCCGAGGAACCGGACGCTGTCCGCTTCCGTGTCGACGCTCACGTAGAACAGCTTCACGCCGATCTCGCGGTGCAGCGTCCCGTCCGCCGCGATGACGCGGTAGGCGAAGTTCCCCGAGCCGGGGCTTCCGGGCTCGACCCCGGGAAAGGCCGCCAGGCTGGCCTGTGCGTATCGATCGTCGTCCGGCGCATTCATGCCCTTGCCCCCGGGCCATACCAGGTCGACGGTCCCGACGAAGCGGATCTCGTCTGCCAGGCCGGGACGCCCGCGCGCCGCCAGCCAGTCATTCCCGGGACCGAGAGGCGCCGAGTCCGTGCACGCCGTTGCGGTCACCAGCACCAGTGTCATCGTCCCGATCCATGCCGTTCCGCGCCTCCGGGCGCGTCGTGCGTTCCCTGTCATGTCTTCGCCTCTTTTCGCCGGTTGCGACCCCGCCGGTCATGACCGGCGGGGCCTGGGTGCGGGGCCGCAGGACGGATTCAACCGTCGGCTCTCAGTGATTGCCTCCATGTCCCGGAGGAGGACCACCACCTCCACCACCGCCCTTCTTGCCGCCGCCTCCTCCACCACCGCCACGCTCGTGGATGGAGATGTCCATGTAGGTCAGGTTGTTGGCGAAATCGAGCACGCCGGTACCGCCGCCTCCGGGCTCTTCGCCTTCCTCAGCGGCGGCCGCGATCAGTTCCTCCTCGAGAGGCACCATGATCTCGGTGACTCCATCGACGAAGAAGGTGTTCAGGGTGGCGTTCCCGCAGGTCTCGTCGAAGCTGAAGGTGAGGCGGTAATCGCCCGCTCCTTCGTTCAGCTTCCGCACGTTCCACGTGTAGCCGAAAATGATGCGGCCCTTGACGTTGATCTCGGCGTTGTAGTAGCCCGGGCCGTCGGCCGCCTCGTGCACGGCCATGTTGAAGATGGGCGGGTTGATCACTTCGTCCTCGTAGCCCTCGGGCTCGGTCCAGCCCTCACCCGGCACCCATACCAGGTCGGCCAGAGCCGCGTCCCCGCGGTCCACGAGCAGCCTCTGGATCGCGAAGCGGGCACACGGCGAATAGACCGTAGCTTGCGTTCCGGGACCCAGGATGAAGCTGCCGCCGATCGCCTCGGCGAGCCCGTGGACTTCGTCGATGCCCCAGCCATCCACGTGGCGCATCTCGTACTCGGTCTTGGCTTCCGTGAGGTCCTGGAAGAGCACGACTTCGGTCCTCACCTGCGAGCGCGTGTACCAGTCGACGGATTCCAGGTTGTCACCCCAGTCGAGCCAGTCGACGAACAGCTTCCCGTCCAGCTCGGCTTCGCCCGACGCGATCGCGTCTCCCGACCACGCCTGCCAGACGTTGAGCGGGTCTTTCTGTACGTACGCCTTGACCAGAGCGGGGTCTGGAGCCGGGAGCTGATTCGGGTCGACCGTTCCGGAAACCCCGTCGTCACAGTACAGCTCGTCGTCCGGATCCGGCCGGCAGCTGAGCGGGTACACGTTCGGGTCGGTTCCCGCGGTACCCCACCAGTACCACCAGTCTCCGTTGAGCACGGGATCGATACCCGGAGTGCCCGGGAGCGTCTTCGTGACCCCTTCGGACCAGATGACGGGGAACGAGAGGTTGTTTCCGGCGGTCTCCCCACCAGGCCGTCCTCCGCCCCCCGGGGCGAAGCTCGGGTTCTCATCGGGAGCGTCCGTCGGCAGGTTGGAGTCGCAGGCTGTTGTGACCAGGAGCAAGGACGCGAGCGTCCATGCGAATGTGGTGCGTAACGGCATCATGATCCCCTCCGCGTTACGCGAGCCCTTCGTGGGGCTCTTCACGACTGTTCGGCGCAATCACGCCGGCCCCTTTCTGCCCCTGATTTCCATCTATGGGTCGAAGCCTCGTTCCACCGGACGGCTTCGACCGGTCGAAGGCTGGCGGCCGCGTGGGTGGGAGCGCCCGGTTGGCTCCGCCCGTTGCCTCGACCCGAGGGGATGCAACGAGCGGGCCGGTTCGCCCGAACGCCTCCGGACAATCACAACTCGTTTGGCGACAGGCTATTCGAGGATACGAGCGGAGGGATGCCGAAGCGCCGGGATGTCGCGAACGGACTCGATCGCACGTTCTCGGATGTCGCAGAATGCGACTTCGCACACTCGATTTTCGTTGCAGAGGCGGCCGCATTCGCGCATACTCTGTATGGCCCCACACGCACCCCCCGAGCCGGTTGCCGACCTCTCCCCGATCGGCGTTTGTTACGTCGCGGCCCCAAGTCCAGCATCGGAGTGTGACGAATGCTCAGGGCCACGCTGGTCTTCGTGTTTCTCGCCCTGCCCGACCTCTTCGGAGACTGCCTGGCAGTGACGGACCCCCACGTTCCGGCTTCAAACCGGGTCCCGTGCTCCGTCTCCCGTCGAGGCGCCTCTTCGGATCCGGATTCCGGGACGTGGTCCCGGGACCGGGGGCACGATGGAGACTCGCGGTGCCGCTGTTGCGGTTTCGTGGGCAGGTCGGGCGGAGTCAACGACCTCATGGACCTCTGCAACCGTATAGCCCGCACCGAGTTCACGGTGCTGCTGTGCGGAGAGACGGGAACAGGAAAGGAACTGCTAGCGCGGTGCATCCATCTCCATTCCCAGAGGTCCGGGCACCGCCTCACACCGGTTCTGTGTGCCGCACTTCCGGAAGCTCTCCTGGAGAGCGAGCTGTTCGGCCATAAGCGCGGCAGCTTCACCGGTGCGATCGCGGACCAGGCAGGACTGGTGGCCCGGGCCCATGGAGGGACGTTGTTTCTCGACGAGATCGACGCGCTGAGCCCCGGCATGCAGGCTAAGCTGCTGCGGGTCGTCGAGGAGCACCGGATGCAGAGAATCGGCGGAGGACACGACATCCCGGTGGATTTCCGACTGATCGCATCGACCAACGCGGACCTGGAGGAGCTGGTCGAGCGAGGCGACTTCCGCTCGGACCTCTTCTATCGCCTCAACGTGGTGCGCATCCGAATCCCTCCTCTGCGTGAGCGAGTGGAAGACATTCCCGAGATGGCGTCTCACTTCAGGGATTCCTTCGCGCGGGAAGCCGGGTGCCCGGTCGTTCCCTTCTCGCCGGCCAGCATGGAATGGCTCGCCTCGCGGGAGTGGCCCGGCAACGTCCGGCAGCTCAAGCACTGCGTGGAGCGTGGGCTCGTGCTGGCCGATGGCGCGAAGCGTATCGAACCGAAGCACCTCGGGTACGGGTCGAGCGCCCGGACCAACGGCGTGGCCGCAGGACTGAACAGCGTGATCGCGAGGGGCTGGGGTCTGAGGGAGCTCGAACGCCAGTACATCCGGGCGGTCATGAAGCACACCGACGGACACAAGGGAAACGCGGCCGACCTCCTCGGGATCGACCGCAGAACGCTTTACCGCAAGCTTGCGCTCATGGCGGAGGCTGGCGAGGAAGCCTGAAGGGCCACAGCCGAGTCCCGTGATGTGACCTTCGCGGGCGTGGCGTCGTCCTTGTCGTGCAGGGCGGGCCATGCCGGGAGGCAATCATGACACCACGCTGGGCTCTCGCGATCCTGTTCCTGCCCGTTGCCTGCAGCGACACCACCGGGCTCTCGGACCCGCAGCCGACCGCGCCTGCAGTCGAAGCCGACGACGCTCCCTTCACCGAAACCGGCTCGCCGTCGCTCGAAGGGACGTCCGTCGCCATCGACGTGCGGCCGGCCACCGAAGTCAACTCGATCCTCCTCCACTCGGGCGGCGTGGTGCCGGTGGCGCTTCTGGCCGACCGGGAATTCGATCCTTCGACGATCGATCCCGCCTCACTGGCCTTCGGACCTCCGTCCGGACCGTTCGTCACTCCGATTCATGACCTGACGATCGGGTGTGCGTTGGAGGACCATCTTCAGGACGTGGACGAAGACGGTGACCTCGACTTCGTGACGCACTACCGGGTCGGTGATCTGGGATTCGAGGTCGGAGATGTGGAGGGCTGCCTCACCGGCTCCCTCGTGTCCGGACCCTCGTTCGCGGGGTGTGATTCGGTCGACGTGCGACCCTGATCTCACGGCCCCGGGGTTCGCCCGAACGAGGCGACGGAGAGCGGCCCCTCCGTGTCTGTTCGTCCCGTTCGAGGCGGCCCCGGGGCGCTGTCGGCCGAAGCAGTCCTCGCCCTCAGGCCGGATCGCCGCCGTCACCCCCCGGGCCCGTCATCTTCCGAACCCTGCGCTCCAGGTCCAGCATGCGCTGGTGGAGCGAGTAACCGCGCACGTTGCTCACCACGGACAGGACGAGCGCGACGGCTGCGACCAGCAGCGCACCTCCGGCGATCAGCGTATCGGACATGGAACCTCCCGGACTATGGGGCCTGCCGCTCCTGGCCGCTCCTGGCCGCTCCCTCCGGCGTCGCCATCCAGGCCACCGGCGGAGTATGGCGAACAGGAACAGCACGTTCACGTCCCAGTGCAGCAATATGCATGTATCCAGTAGTAGGCGAAGGCTCCGATGGCGATGAGCAGCGCACCAGTCGCCGGCGCACTCGTCCTGCGCTCATCGACCGAGATAACGTCTTCGACGGCTACGGCGACGCGCGCATCCCCGTTGCCTTGGCCAACAAGACTGTCTGATTCTACCACAGGCCGACTCATCTCGACTTGGGAGTCATTGGTCAGCGTCAGACGTATCCTCCTCGGTTCTTGCTCCACGACAGCCTGCGCGAAGGGAGGCTCCAGGGACCGCCAGCCTTGGCAGGCGGACAGCCCGGCCACGACGACAGACGCGAGGAGAAATGCGCTTGAATTCTGTGCGAACATTGCTCCTCCAGCTGGTGGGGATCTGCAGGTGAGGCAGAGCCGCGATGGTCAATCGCACCGACCGCCGCTGCATTGCACAGCTGCCAGCAGGAGAAAGGCGACACCGCTCACTCCAACGACCAACAGCGTGGAGGTCACCATATTGACCCGGGTGCTTTCGACTTCAGCCACGTCACCTACCGCTATCGTGCGGACTTTCCACTCCGCGTGCTCTACGCCCTTGTTCTGTTGACCTTTGACGCTGTCCGCTTCTAGAAAAGGGCTGTGAAGGGTCAGTCGCTCTCCACCCGTCGTCGTTACCCGGACCTTTCCATGCTCCCCAACATCGGCAATCGCAATCTGCTTGTAGCTCGTGCAGGCGGTGAGCCAGAGGAACAGTCCGATCAGCGTCGAAGACATCCAGCGGGTTCTCATCACACGGCACCTCCGGGTCCACGGAGGGGGCATGATGAAGATACACTCTTGAAATCAAGCAGCAGAGGGGTTGGAGCGTACTGCGGAGTGCAGGCTGAATACGGTCTGCGGAGGGGCTGCCGCTAAGTGGGGCAAGGGACGTCGCGGCGCGCAGGCGATTGCCAAGTCCGTTGCCAAACGGCACCCGACACCAAGTACGTAAGAGGCGAAGTTGCGATGGTGTGCGATGGGCCCGGCTGGACTCGAACCAGCGACCTTGGGATTATGAGTCCCCTGCTCTAACCAACTGAGCTACGGGCCCTGAGATTGGCCCCCAGCCCCGGTCCGGGCGGCGGGAGCCGATGCG
>NZ_JBZQEK010000056.1:0-14576 GCF_058719085.1 Candidatus Benthicola sp. | reverse complement strand
GTGGTACATGGCAAGAATAGCCGGCGTCGACCTTCCCCGGGACAAGCGGGTCGAGATCGCTCTGACCTACATCTACGGGATCGGTCGCTCCACAGCACAGGCGATCCTGGCCGAAACGGCCGTGGATCCGGACACGCGCGTCCACAGCCTTTCGGACGAGGATGTCAACAAGCTCCGTCGGGTCATCGAGGCCCGCTACAAGGTGGAAGGCGCGCTTCGCACCGAGACGTCCATGAACATCAAGCGGCTCATGGACATCGGCTGCTACCGGGGGCTGAGGCACCGCAGGGGCCTTCCCGTCCGTGGACAGCGCACTCACACGAACGCGCGCACCCGGAAGGGCCCGCGGCGCACGGTGGCCGGCAAGAAGAAGCCGCCCGCAAAGAAATAGGGACGACGGATGGCCAAGCCGAGAAGCACGAGACGCAAGCGCCAGGTCGATGCGGAAGGCATCGCCCACATCAAGGCGACGTTCAACAACACGATCATCACGATCACGGACATGGCCGGTGGTGCGGTGGCCTGGGCCAGCGCCGGAAAGGCCGGCTTCAAGGGCTCGAAGAAGTCCACTCCGTTCGCGGCCACGATTGCCGCGGAAACGGCGGGCCGTGAGGCCGCGTCGATGGGCATGAAGAGGGTTCACGTGCGGGTGCAGGGGCCGGGGTCGGGACGCGAGTCGGCGATCCAGGCGCTGCAGGGTGCGGGTCTGACGATCCGCTCGATCCGGGATGTCACCCCGATTCCCCACAACGGATGTCGCCCGCCCAAGAAGCGCCGCGTCTGAGCCGGGGCGGGCAGTGAGAATCACGTCGGTCACAGGTTAGGGAAGCTAGATGGCACGTTATACGGGTCCGGTGTGCAGGCTGTGCCGGAGGGAAAACGAGAAGCTGTTTCTGAAGGGCAAGCGGTGTCTGACTGACAAGTGCGCCATCGAGAGGAAGGCGTATCCTCCCGGTCAGCACGGGACGGGTCGTCGCCGTCGCCGCTCCTCCGAGTATGCCACTCAGCTTCGCGAGAAGCAGAAGGTGAAGCGCATCTACGGAGTCGGCGAGAGGCAGTTTCGCACGCTGTTCACCGAGGCCGCGCGCGTGAAGGGAATCACGGGCGAGAACCTGCTGATCTCCCTCGAGGCACGGCTGGACAACATCGTCTACCGACTCGGGTTTGCCCCGTCCCGGAAGGCGGCGCGTCAGCTCGTGCGGCACCGACACGTGCAGGTCGACGGTGCGACCGTCGACATTCCGAGTTTTCAGGTGTCTCCGGGACAGGAGATCTCCATCGCTCCGTCCGCGCAGGACACGCCGGTGGTGCGCGAGGCCATGGAGGACCGCAAGAGCAAGGATCAGCTGAGCTGGCTCGGAGCGGACTACGACAACTTCACGGGTCGCGTGATCGAGCAGCCGACTCGGGCGGACATCCCGCTCGCCGTTCAGGAACAGCTGATCGTCGAGCTGTACAGCAAGTAACGTCAGGGGCGAAATAGACATGTCAGCAGGACTGGATCTTACAGGACTCGTACTGCCCGGCACGGTCGAGGAGCGCACGCGTTCCGACGACGGCCGGCGGGCGGAGTACGTACTGCAGCCGCTGGAGCGAGGCTTCGGCCACACGGTCGGAAACTCGGTTCGGCGGGTGCTGCTCTCGTCCCTCCCGGGCTGCGCCATCTGGGCGTTCCGGGCCGATGGGGTGCAGCACGAGCACCAGACGATTCCGGGCGTGGTGGAAGACATTCACCAGGTCATTCAGAAGCTCAAGAAGCTGATCATCGTGCTCGATCCGGGCGTGGATGAAGCGAAGCTCGAGCTGTCGGTGAGCAAGGCGGGTCCGGTCACGGCCGACATGATCGGAAGCGTGTCCGGCGTCACCGTCGTGAATCCCGACCAGGTGCTGTTCACGCTTCAGGACGATCTGCCGGAATCGCGCCCGCTCAACCTGGACTTCTGGGTCAACCGGGGCCGCGGATTCGTGGCGGCGGACCAGCACGAGAGGCCGGAAGACGCGCCGGTCGACTTGATCCTGATCGACTCGATCTACAACCCGGTCGTCCGGGCCAACTTCCTCGTGCAGGAGACCCGCGTCGGTCAGAGGACGGACTTCGACCGGCTCACGGTCCAGGTCGAGACGAACGGATCTCTGGACCCGGGCGATGCGATCGCCTACGCGGCCGAGGTCGCCAGGCTCCACCTCCAGTACTTCACGAGCTTCGGGGCTGCCGGCAACGGGGACTCCCCGGCCGCGGCCGGAGGCCGGCCCGGCCGTACGCGGGTGGAGGCGGGCGTGACTGCCCTGCTGGAGTCGCCGCTCGAGTCGTTCGAGGGGATCTCGATCCGCTCGCGAAACAACCTCGACAAGGCCGACATTCACACGCTGCTCGACGTGGTGGTTCGGTCGAGCGATGACATCCTCGCCGTCCCCTCGTTCGGAGAGAAGTCGCTCGAAGAGGTCGCGGAGGTCCTGGCGCTGAACGGCCTCCGCTTCGGAATGCCCGTCGAGCGCGATGAGGACGGGGATCTGTGGATCGTCGACGAGACGGAACCGTCGGTGACGGAAGACGAGGACGGAGATGAGGCATAGGAAGAAGGGGCGGTCCCTCAGCCGCACCGCCAGCCACCGCACGGCGACGCTCAGGAACATGGCCACGAGCCTGATCCAGCACGAGCGGATCCGGACGACGGAGGCCAAGGCGCGAGAGCTCAGGCCGTTCGTGGAGAAGTTGATCACGCTCGGAGGCACGGACGACGTGCACAGTCGGCGCAGGGCGCGCCGGCACATCGCGGACCGGGCGGCGCTGCACAAGCTGTTCGACGACGTAGGGCCGCGGTTCCGGGAGCGACCGGGCGGATACACCCGCATCGTGAAGCTGGGGGCTCGTAAGGGTGATGGTGCAGAGATGGCCATCATCGAGCTCACGGATACGGGGAACTAGAGCCGACCTCAGGGTCGGGAAAGGCAGGCACCGATGCTTCGCGGGGCGTCGACGATACTGATGGTCGTCGCAGTGCTGGCCGTCGTCGGGTTCATGTTCTGGCTGGACCGCAAGGCGGATTCCTTCGAGACCGAGGTGGCCCCGGTGCTCGAGGAAGAAGTCGTCGAAAGCGAACCGGTCGATCTGAACAGCGCTTCGCTGGCCGCGGATCCGGCCGGCGTGGTGGGAGACATAGGATACCTGCGGTCCGTGGATGTCGCGCAGCGACTCGGTCGCGGTGCGTTCACCGTGCAGCTGGACAGCGCGGTCACGTATCCGGTCCTGATGTCGGCCGATCTGATCCAGAGAGACCTGCAGGCGTACGCGGGAGACAACGTGACCCTGTACGGCCACGTGTTCACGCTGAACGACTCCATTCGCTCGGTGTGGGTGGAGCAGGGGGCCGTTGACGGAAACAATGCGGGCGCGATTCCGGCCAGTCCGAGCTTCATCATGGCGGACTCGCTCTCGTTCAACTGATGCGTGTTTGAGATGTCGAATTTCTGTTACGTGTGCAATAAGGGACCGGCGACCGGGAACCGCGTGAGCAACGCGAACAACAAGCGGAAGCGGCGGTTCATGCCGAACCTGCAGCGGGTCCGCGTCCTGGAGGACGGCCGCGCGGTCCGCGTTCGGGTGTGCACCCGATGCCTGAAGGCGGGCAAGATCCGCAAGGCGCCCTGAGGCGTCGGCGCGAGTCGACTTTCCTTTCATCGCGTCGAGCTGAGACGACTCGAGAAGGCTCCGCCACAAGGTGGGGCCTTCTTGTTGTGTCGGGGCACCGATCCGCGGACGTCCATGCGGCGCCCGCGAGGCGTTCCCGGCCGGCCCGGCGCCGCATGACCGGAGCGTGGCACGAATGAAAGCACTGGTCACCGGAGCGGACGGTTTCGTGGGGCAGCACCTCGTCGCCGAGCTTCTGAAGCACGGCTTCGACGTGGCGGCCTCCGCCCTCGACCTGCCTCCTGTTCGCTCGACCCTCACGGCCGATCAGATGAAGGCCGTGGACTGGAAGGCCGTGGACGTGCGGGACCGGGACGCGCTGGTGCGACTGGTCGCTGCCGCCCGCCCCGATCAGATCTTCCACCTGGCCGGCTTCGCATCGGGCGCCCTGGCGCGCGAGCGCGCGTCCGACGCGGTACACATCAACGTCGGAGGGACGGTCAACCTCTGCGAGGCCGTGGTCTCCGTCCGGGAACAGCACCCCGACCTGGACCCGCGCATCCTGGTGATGGGCTCCTGCGATGCCTACGGCGATGCGGCCCTGGACGGACTGCCGCTGACGGAAGACATGTCCCTCCGTCCCGTGTCCGCCTACGGTCTGTCGAAGGCCGGACAGGAGCTGGCGGCGCATACCTACCGCCGGGCGCAGGACCTGCGGATCCTCGTGGTCCGGGGCTTCAACCTGGTGGGGCCCGGTCAGGAGCCTCCCTTCGTCGTGCCGGAGTTCGCCGTGCAGGTGGCCCGCATCGCCGCGGGCGAGCGGGAGTCCAGGGTCCGGGTCGGGAACCTGGATGTCGAGCGCGACTTCACGGACGTTCGCGACGGGGTCCGGGCCCTCCGCCTCCTGATGGAGCTCGAGGACCCGAGCGCGGCCTACAACGTGTGCTCCGGTCGACCGATCCGAATCGGGACGATCCTCGACTGGATTGTGGACGAGGCGGGCGTCGAGGTAGAGATTGAGGTCGTTCCGAGCCGCGTGCGGCGGGAGGAGCTGGCCGTGGTCGCAGGCGATGCCACGCGCATCCGCGAAGATACGGGCTGGACTCCGGCTCGCGACGTCGAAGCGACGGTTCGGGAGACGTACCGCTGGCTTAGAGATCGCGCAGGAGGAACGGACTCAACGACCCCGGTGGTCTGAGTGAGGGAGATATGAACGTCACCGTCGTAGGGAGCGGATACGTCGGTCTGGTCGTCGGAGCCTGCCTGGCCGAGACGGGAAACCAGGTGGTGTGCGCCGACATCGACGAGCGGAAGATCGGGATGCTGAACGACGGCCGCAGCCCCATCTACGAGCCGGGGCTGGACCGCCTGCTGCAGCGGAACCTGGAGGAGGGGCGAATCCGGTTCACCACGGATGTGGCCGACGCCGTCCGTCACGGGCGCGTGGTGTTCATCGCCGTGGGAACGCCGCCGGACGAGGACGGCTCCGCCGACCTTCAGCACGTTCTCGCGGTCGCCCGGGTGATCGGCGAGAACCTCGTGGATGAGAAGGTCGTGATCACCAAGAGCACCGTTCCCGTGGGTACGGCGAGAAAAGTCCGGGAGGAGATCGAGAAGCACACGGACGGGGTGTTCCACGTCTGCTCCAATCCGGAGTTCCTCAAGGAGGGGGCGGCGATCGACGACTTCATGCGCCCGGACCGGGTCGTGTGCGGAATCGAGTCGGAAGAGCCGCGGCCGGTGCTCGAAGAGCTCTACGAGCCGTTCGTGCGCAGCGGGAATCCGCTGATCTTCATGGACATCGCATCGGCCGAGCTGACCAAGTACGCCGCCAACGCCATGCTGGCCACGCGGATCAGCTTCATGAACCAGATGGCCGCCCTTTGCGAGGCCGCCGGCGCCGATGTCACCATGGTGCGCCACGGCGTCGGCTCGGACCCGCGCATCGGGGCGTCGTTCCTGTACGCCGGAGCCGGGTACGGCGGAAGCTGTTTCCCGAAGGACGTACGGGCCCTCATCCAGACCGGCGAGGAGCTGGACATCGACCTCTCCATCCTGAAGCAGGTCCACGAGACGAACGAGGCTCAGAAGCGCGTGCTCGGGAAGAAGATCCGGGGCCGCTTCGGGGAGGACCTGTCGGGCCTGCGCTTCGCCGTGTGGGGCCTCGCCTTCAAGCCCGAGACCGATGACATGCGCGAGGCGGCGTCGGTGACGGTGATCGAGGAGCTGCTCGACGCCGGGGCGCAGGTCGCAGCCCACGATCCGGTGGCCGAGGAGGTGGCGCGCGAATGGTATCTCGGGGATCGAGTGACCTACGCACCGGATGAGTACGCCGCCCTGGACGGAGCGGATGCCCTCGTGGTGGTCACGGAGTGGCTGCAGTACCGGCGACCGGACTGGGAGCGGGTCAAGGGTCGGCTGAAAGCCCCGGTCGTGTTCGACGGCCGCAACCTCTACGAGCCTCGCCGCATGCGGCGTCACGGCTTCGAGTACTACCCGATCGGGCGAGAGCAGGTGCGATGAGGATTCTCATCACGGGCGCGGCCGGTTTTCTGGGCTCCCATCTCTCGGATCGCTTCCTGGCCGAGGGCTACCGGGTGATCGGCATGGACAACCTGATCACGGGGAATCTCGAGAACATCGCCCACCTGGAGAACGAGCCCCGGTTCGACTTCGTCGAGCACGATGTCACCCGGTTCATCGACGTGGACGGAGAGCTGGACGGCGTCCTTCACTTCGCCTCCCCGGCGAGCCCGGTCGACTACCTGGAGCTTCCCATACAGACCCTGAAGGTCGGGAGCCTGGGGACGCACAACGCCCTCGGCCTCTCGCTGGCCAAGGGAGCCCGCTTCCTGCTCGCGTCGACGTCCGAGGTGTACGGCGACCCGCTGGTCCATCCGCAGCCCGAGACGTACTGGGGAAACGTCAATCCGATCGGGCCGCGGGGAGTGTACGATGAGGCGAAGCGGTTCGCGGAGGCGATGACCACCGCGTACCGGCGCTACCACGGAGTGGACACCCGGATCGTCCGGATCTTCAATACCTACGGACCGCGCATGCGGCCGGGCGACGGCCGGGTCGTATCGAACTTCATCGTGCAGGCGCTGCTCGGCCACGGGCTCACCGTGTACGGGGATGGGTCGCAGTCGCGCAGCTTCTGCTACGTCTCGGACGAAGTGGAAGGCATATTCAGGCTCTTCCATTCGGATGCCCGCGACCCGGTGAACATCGGCAACCCGGACGAGTACACGGTGGGTCAGCTGGCCGAGCGGGTGCAGGCGGCGGTCGACCCGAGCGTCGGCGTTCGCTACCTGCCTCTCCCGACCGACGATCCGAAGGTCCGGAAGCCCGACATCACCCGGGCGCGCTCGCTTCTGAGCTGGGAACCGGAGGTCTCGCTGGACGAAGGCCTGGAGAGCACGATCGCGTATTTTCGATCGCTGCACGAGCGGGGAGCCCTCGAGCCTCCGCCGGTCATCACGGAGCCGTCCGGGGAGCGACCATGACACCCACCGGCGGACAGGTGCTGTCGGTCGTGATGCCGGTGTACAACGAGCGCGACACCCTGGAGGCGATCGTCCGGAGGGTCCGCGAGGTGCCCCTCAAGATCGAGCTGCTGTGCGTGGATGACGGGTCGACGGATGGGTCCCGGGAGATCCTCGACCGGCTGGCGTCGGAAGGACTGGTGGACCGGGTCATCCTGCATGACCGCAACCAGGGGAAGGGAAGGGCGCTGGCCACCGGGTTCGCGGCCGCCAGCGGCAGCGTGATGATCATCCAGGACGCGGACCTCGAATACGATCCGGACGAGTACCGGAAGCTGCTGGAGCCGATCCTGGACGATCGCGCCGACGTGGTCTACGGCTCCCGTTTCTTCGGCGGCGAGCCTCACCGCGTGCTGTACTTCTGGCACTACGTGGGGAACCGATTCCTCACTCTGATGTCCAACATGGTGACGAATCTGAACCTCACGGACATGGAGACGTGCTACAAGTGCTTCCGGAAGGAGGTTCTGGAAGGGCTCGAGATCGAGGAGCGGGGCTTCGGGGTGGAGCCCGAGCTCACGGCGAAGATCGCGCGCGGCGGCTGGCGCGTGTACGAGGTCGGCGTGTCGTACAGCGGAAGGACCTACGCGGAAGGCAAGAAGATCCACTGGAAGGATGGCTTCCGGGCCCTGTACTGCATCGTGAAGTACGGCGTCTTCCGGCGGGCCACCACCCGGCGTCGCACACCGCCGGTCGCCGCCTCGAGTTGAGGGCGGAGGACGTGTCGACCCTTCCGCTTCGCGCATGCCGCCGCCCGGGGCGCGCGCTCGCCATCGCGCCTCTGCTGCTCGTCGTGGCTTGCGGCGGCTCTTCGGACGATGCGCTCGAACGCGGCGATCGTCTGTACGGGGCCGGAGAAGTGGACGCGGCCATCGCCGAGTATCGACTCGCCCTGCGCCAACGGGGCGATGAGCCGGAGATCTTGCTCCGCCTCGGGGATGCCTACGGAGAGCGGGGTGAGGTAGAGGCGGCGCTTCGGTACATCCGCCGGCTCCTCGTCGCGGACTCGACGTATCGATACCAGGCGGCCGCCGTGCTTTCCGAAGCGGCGCGCGTCGCCCTGGAGAAGGGCGCGCCCGACAACATGGCGCGGGCCCTCGGGCCGGTGGAAGCGATGGGGATCGGGCTCATTCCGCCGGACCTCCGCCTCGCCCTGGCGAGGCATTACGCGGGACTGGCGGACTACGGGCGCGCGCTCCCGCTGTATCTGGGAGCGTTCGAAGGGGAGAGCGAGGCTCCGCCGGAGGTGCAGCTGGAGACCGCGCGCACCTTCCAGGAGCTCGGAGGTTGCCGCGAGGCGCTCGCGTACTTCGAGAGCTATCTGGCGCGGGGAGGGCCGGCCGGAAGCGACCGCTCCGGCGTTCGGTGGCAGTACGGAAACTGCCTGTTCGAGGTGGCCGAGGAGGAACGACGCGAGGGACACGACGGGACGGCCGAGGAGCTCCTCGAAGCCCTGATCGACCAGGGCGTGCCCCGTACCCTCCTCGATCGGGCGCATTTCGAGCGGGGTGAGATCCGGCTCGCCAGGGGTGCGTACGGCGAGGCGGAAGCGGACTTCCTGGCCGTGCTCGACCTGAATCCGGCGCGAAGCGGGCCGCTGGTGGCGATGGCGGAAGAGAGAATCCGAGAGATACGGTACGGTTATCTGAGATAATGGGACGATTCGGGGGACGAAGCGGGGCGGGTTGGTCGAGCGCCGGACTTCACGGTCTGGCGTTGCTGGCGGTGCTCGCGTTCGCCGCGTGCAAGCCGGCCATGCCGCCGGAGGGAGCGACGCCGCGGGGACGGTTCGACTGGTCGGTCGAGCGGTACGACGCGGGCAAGTACCAGGACGCGATCCGGGGCTTCCGGGACTTCCTCATTCGCGAGCCCCTGCACCCTGCGGCAGACAGCGCCCGCTACCTGCTGGCGGAATCGTACCTGGAGACGGGCCAGGAGCTCCTGGCGGCCAACGAGTTCCAGCAGCTCGCGACGTCGCGCCCGAACAGCCCCATGGCCGACGACGCGCAGTACGGCGTGTGCCGGGCGTACTGGGAGGTCTCGCCCGATCTTCCGAGAGACCAGGAGTTCACCGAGAAGGCGATGGAGGAATGCACGCGGCTGATGGAGTTCTACCCGCGCAGTCCGCTCCTCGCGGACGCCCGGGAGCTCGTCGCCGAGGCACGGCAGAAGATGGCCGCCAAGCAGCTGCGGGTGGGCAAGTTCTACTACGACCGAGGATTTCTCGAGTCGGCGATCATCTACTTCGAAAACATCCTGCAGACGTATCCGGAGACGGAAGTCGTACCGGAGACCCTGTTCGTGCTGCACGACAGCTATGCCCGGGTCGGATTTCGGACGGAGGCCAACCTGGTGCGGGAGCGTCTCCTGGAGCTCTATCCGGATTCGCCGCAGGCCGGCAAGCTGGCTGCAGAAGACGATGGGAGCTGACGTGCCCGGACGCCTCGGGGTCTTCGGCGGGACCTTCGACCCTCCGCACATCGGGCACCGGGTCGTGGCGCAGGACGTGATCGAGGGCCTCGAACTGGACCGCTTGCTGGTCGTCCCGGCCGGACGTCCGCCCCACCGGGATGCGGCACTCGATCCGCACACGCGACTCGAGCTCACCCGGGCGGCCTTCGCCGGCGATGACCGGGTGCAGGTGCTCGATGTCGAGGTGCGCCGCAAAGGACCGTCCTGGACGGTCGACACCCTCGAATGGGTTCATGCGGAGCTTGCTCCGGAAGTGCTGTACCTGGTGGTCGGGGCGGACCAGCTGGCCGCTTTCGGGGAATGGAGGAACCCGGAGCGCATCCTCGAGCTCTCGAGGCTCGTGGTGATGGCGCGGTCCGGGGAAGCGAAGAGGGACACGGAGATCCCCCACGAGTGGATCGAGGTGACGAGGGTCGACCTCTCGAGCACGCGCATACGTCGCCGCCTCGGGGACGGCCGATCCATCCGATACATGGTACCGGAGTCCATCCGGCCCGCGATCGAGCGGGCATGGAAGGAGCGGCGGGCCACCGCGTCCGTGTAAGCCGGTACGTCCGATGGAACGACGGAACACAGAGAAAGAACGCAGCCGATGTTGAAGGGAATCGTACAGAAGGTCGTGGGCACGCGCTTCCAGCGGGAGATGAAGCGCATGCAGCCCATCGTCGACGAGATCAAGGTCCACGAGGAGCGGCTGGCCGACGTTTCCGAGGAAGAGCTCAAGGCCCAGACGGAGAGGTTCCGGGAGAGGATTCGGGAACGGACCCGGGAGCTCGAGGAGGAGATCCAGCGGCTCCGCGAGGATCGCCGGCGCACCGAGGAGAGCTCGAAGCGGGCCGACCTGTCCGAGCGGATGAGCCGTGCCGAGGAGGAGCTTCAGGAGGCGACGGACGAGATCCTGGACGAGCTGCTCCCGGAGGCCTTCGCGACCGTACGAGAGGCATGCCGGCGGCTCATGGGGCGCGAGATCGAGGTCACCGGCCGCAAGATGGTCTGGGACATGGTGCCGTACGACGTGCAGCTGATCGGCGGGATCGTGCTGCACCAGGGCAAGATCGCCGAGATGGCGACCGGCGAGGGAAAGACGCTCGTCGCCACCCTTCCGCTCTACCTCAACGCGCTGTCGGGGAAGGGCGCCCACCTGGTGACCGTCAACAACTACCTGGCGCGGCGCGACTCCCAGTGGATGGGCACGGTGTTCGAGTACCTCGGTCTCACCGTCGGCTGCATCGACGATACCCAGCCGGGCAGCGAGGTCCGTCGGGGCATGTACGGGTGCGACATCACCTACGGCACGAACAACGAGTTCGGCTTCGACTACCTGCGGGACAACATGGTGGTGCGGCTCGAGGACCGGGTCCAGAGGGCGCACAACTACGCCATCATCGACGAAGTCGACTCCGTGCTGATCGACGAGGCGCGGACCCCGCTGATCATCAGCGGCCCGGTCGGGCAGGCGCAGGACCAGCAGGCGTACAAGAAGTACAACGCGCAGGTCGCCAGCCTGGTGCGCAAGCAGACGGCGATCGTCAACGAGCTGGTGGCCGATGCGGAGAAGGAGCTGGCCAAGCTCGAGGAAGAGGCCGAGGACGCCAGCGAGTTCCGCACCGGCAAGCTCCTGCTCGCGGCGCAGCGCGGCGCCCCGAAGAACCGGCGCCTCATGAAGCTGCTGAACGAGACCGGCGTGAAGCAGCTGGTGCAGCGGACCGAGGCCGGGGTCATGCGCGAGAAGGCCATGACCGAGATCGACGAGATGCTCCTCTTCACCACCGATGAGAAGGGGCACGCCATTCAGATCAGCGACCGCGGCCAGGACATCCTGAGCCCGGGCGATCCGGACGCCTTCGTGATCCCGGACATCTCCGAGGCGGTGAAGAAGGTCGAGGACGACGAGAAGCTCGGCCCGGACGAGAAGCGAGACCGGATCCAGCAACTCGAGCGCGATTACGCCGAGAAGTCCGAGCGGCTCCACATCATCCACCAGCTGGTCAAGGCCCACGCGCTGTACGAAAAGGACGTGGAGTACGTCGTCGAGAACGGTGAGGTCGTCATCGTCGACGAGTTCACCGGACGCAAGATGACGGGCCGGCGGTGGAGCGACGGGCTGCACCAGGCGGTCGAGGCGAAGGAGAACGTGAGCGTGCGGGGGGAAACCCAGACGCTCGCCACGATCACGATCCAGAACTACTTCCGCATGTACTCCAAGCTGTCCGGAATGACGGGCACGGCCGAGACGGAGGAAGGCGAGTTTCACGAGATCTACGGGCTGGATGTCGTCGTCATCCCGACCAACCGGCCGGTGCGGCGCATGGACGACGAGGACATGCTGTATCGCACCAAGCGGGAGAAGTTCGCGGCCCTCCTGGACGAGATCGAACGCATGAACCGCAGGGGCCTGCCGATCCTGGTGGGCACGACGAGCGTGGACGTGTCGGAGAAGGTGTCCCGCATGCTCAAGCGGCGCGGGCTCGATCACGAGGTCCTGAACGCGAAGCAGCACGAGCGGGAAGCCGAGATCGTGGCGCAGGCCGGGCAGCCCGGCGCGATCACGATCGCCACGAACATGGCCGGGCGCGGAACCGACATCAAGCTGGGCGCCGCGCTCGTGAAGTGTCAGGTGTGCGGAATCCAGTCCGCGGAGCCGGCCTTCGGGCAGCTGACCGAGGAGGCCGATCTCGACCAGAGCCAGGTCAAGGCCCTCGGCTGCTACGTGGATCCGCCCTGCGGCCTGCAGATCCTCGGCACCGAGCGGCACGAGTCGCGCCGCATCGACCGCCAGCTGCGCGGCCGGTCGGGACGGCAGGGAGACCCGGGCTCCAGCCGGTTCTTCCTCTCCCTCGAGGACGACCTCATGCGCCTGTTCGGGACCGAGCGGGTGGCCAAGGTGATGGATCGGCTCGGCGCCGAGGAGGGCGAGGTCATCACGCACCCGTGGATGACCAAGTCGATCGAGCGCGCCCAGCGCCGCGTCGAGCTGCAGAACTTCGAGGCCCGGAAGCGGCTGCTCGAGTACGACGACGTGATGAACCAGCAGCGCGAGGTGATCTACGACCTGCGCCTGTTCGGCCTCGAGGGCGGGGAGGACCTGAAGGGGGAAGTGTGGGAGATGATCGAGCGTTCGGTCATCGAGGTCGTGGAGGGGGTGATCGAGCCGGGCTCGCACGCCGACGAGTGGGATCTTCCCGGGCTGAGGGAGCGGTTCCTCCTCGACTACTTCCTCGTGGCGTCGTTCCTTCCGACCGACGCCCCGGATCCGGCCGAGATCCCGTGGAAGGACACCGACGAGCTGATGGACGCCGTGCTCGACTTCGTCCACGAGGCGTACCGCGAGAAGCTGGACAGCTTCGGTGAGAACTGGGAGCGGATCCTCAGCTTCATCGTGCTCTCGGTGATCGACGAGAAGTGGAAGGGGCACCTGTACGATTTGGATCACCTGCGGGAGTCGATCCGGTACCGGGCCTACGGCCAGCGGGATCCGCTCGTCGAGTACAAGAAGGAAGCCTACGCCGCGTTCGTCGACCTGATGCAGGACCTGCGGAAGAGCCTGTCGAATCTGGTGTTCCGGGCCCAGGTGGAGCTGCGGCCGGCCCTGCGTCCGCAGCAGGTGAGCTCGATGACCGGGCCCAGCGACACGGCGGGCACCGGGAGCGGAGCGCCGGCGTACGGTCCGATGGCGGCGTCCGGACCGCCCCGTTCCGCCGCGGCAGCCCCGGAGCTGGCCGCCACGGGCGTCGCAGCCACGGCTCTCAAGCAGCCGGAGGCGCGGCCGACCCAGCAGGTCGTGCGTCCCGAGGCCCCGATCCAGGGAGTGGAAGAGGTGGGCCGGAACGATCCGTGCCCGTGCGGGAGCGGCAAGAAGTACAAGAAATGTCATGGAAGGGTGGGGTGATCCTCCGGAGGCCGCTCCATCCCTTCGGAGCTTCCTCGCGGCTGACGCCGCTCGGTGATCTCCTCGGGTTTCCGCTATAGCCTCCGTCGGATCACCCCGGCCCTTCCAGCGGAGGCCTCCTCGGGTTTCCGCTATAGCCTCCGTCGGAGCACCCCGGCCCTTCCAGCGGAGGCCTCCTCGGGGCTCCGCTAGATCCCCCGTCGGATCACCCCGGCCCTTCCAGCGGAGTTGTTTCCCGAGGTGGAGAGCAGTGCGGCTTCGGTCTCGGATGAAGAGAGGGCGGCCGGGTGGCCGCCCTCTCGGTCTTTGAGGTCTGGCACCTAGAGACTGACTACCAGATCTCGGGACAGGCTCCGTTGTTGACCTGGTACATCGTGAGCCCGGTCTCGTCCTTCATGAGCTGGTACGTTCCCTTGACGTGCAGGCTTTCTCCGTCCTGATTGATGAAGAACCAGCTGAGGTCCTGGTGGTAGACCCAGCTGCCGTCCTTGAAGTCGTGCTTCTTTTCGTTCCACTTGTTGTTCTTGGACGTGTCCAGGATCCACATGTCTCCCGACGTCAGGCCTTCCATCGAGAACTCGGGGTATTCGGTATTGAGCCCTCTGTACTCGACTGACTGACCCTTTCGATTCGGATTCTGAACGGGGTTCCACAGCCGGTACTTGTCCACCACGACGATTCCCCTGACGTGCATCAGCTCGTCGACGCACTCGTACGCGAGCACGTCGTCGAGGGTGTACTCGACCTGATACTCCTCGTGCTCCACGGCCATGGATGGGGAGACCTGGTCGGCCTGAGCGACCGGCTCGGTAGTCTGCTCACAGCCGAGAAACAGTGCGGCGGCTGCGAGACACCAGGCGATGCGAATCGGTTTCATGGCGACCTCCTGAATCGTAGGTGATCGATTCGCCGTCTCAGGCACCCGCCCGGCGGGTGGCGTGGGAGGTGGTCGCGGCCCCACAGCCACCTCTCGCCCGTCACCCACCGAACGGGCACCCGATACGATTGGCTCGAACTCAGGCCACGTCCTATCTTTCGGCAC
>NZ_JBZQEK010000055.1:0-7125 GCF_058719085.1 Candidatus Benthicola sp. | reverse complement strand
GCTCCCTCCGAGCGTCGGGGAATGATCGGCTACGTGCCCCAGTACGCCCGGTTCGATGCAGGCTTTCCGATCGACGTGCTCGACACGGTTCTGATGGGACGTCTGGGCGTGAAGAGGAAGGAGACATCGCGTGAGGCCCGGGAGGCGGCAGCGCGGGCCCTGCAGCGGGTGGACCTGGGCGGACTGGCGCGCGAGAGCATTGGCCGGTTGTCGGGAGGCCAGCTGCAGCGGGTCCTCATCGCGAGAGCGCTGGCGGGCGAGCCGAGGCTCCTCCTTCTGGACGAGCCGACGGCGAGCGTGGACACGCGCATCGGACGCTCGGTGTACGAGCTGCTCGAGAAGCTCTCCGAGCGGATGACGATCGTGCTCGTGTCTCACGACATCGGGGTCGTTTCGAGATACGTGAAGACGATCGCATGCCTCAACGTGCGCCTCCACTATCATCGCTCGAAGGAGTTGACCGAAGCGATGCTGGAGGCCGCGTACGGCTGTCCGGTCGATCTGGTGGCGCACGGGCACCCCCATCGCGTGTTTCCCGCCCACGGCGCGGGGGGCGAGTCGTGACCGGGGCCCTGGAGTATGCCTTCTTTCAACGCGCGCTGCTGGCCGGGCTGCTGGCCGCCGTGGCCAGCGGCATCGTCGGGACCTTCGTGGTCGCCCGCCGGATGGCCTCGGTCTCGGGAGGACTGGCGCACGCTGCCTTCGGGGGCATCGGGCTCGGCTACCTCGTGGGATTCCCGCCGATGGCCGGCGCACTCGCCTTCGGCCTGCTCTCGGCCCTCGGCATCGGCGTGGCCGAGCTCAGGCTACGCCAGGGTCTCGACACGCTCATCGCCATGGTATGGGCCGTCGGAATGGCCCTCGGCATTCTCTTCGCGTCTCTGGCGCCGGGCGCGACACCGGATCTCTTGAGCTACCTGTTCGGGAACATCCTCTTCGTGCCTCCGGAATACCTCGCGTTCACCGCGGCTCTCGACGTCTTCCTGTTGATCGTGGTGCTTCGGCTCTACCGTCCGCTCCAGGCCATCGCGTTCGACGAGGAGTTCAGCTGGGTGGCGGGAATTCCGGTGGCCGGCCTGTTCCTGCTTCTGCTCGGATTGACCGCGGTCACCGTCGTCGTGCTCATCCGGATCGTCGGAGTGATCCTCGTCATCGCGCTGCTGACCTTTCCGGCGGCGATCGCGCGACACTGGACCGGCAGCCTGGACCGCATGATCGTGTGGGCGACGGCGATCGGTGCGGTCTGCATCACGAGCGGCCTGTTCCTGGCGTACGAGCTCTCTGCCCGCTTCGGTGTCGACATTCCCACCGGCCCCTTCATCATCCTTCTGGCCGCGGCCCTATACGGCATTTCGACGACGCTGAAGTCGCTGATCGGGAGGAAATCCCGCGCCTGAGTTGCCGTGGATCTTAGGGCACCGGTTCGCTGAAACTTCGACTCCCCCCTCGCGCGTAGGAACAACCGTGGCCGTAGGCCCGGCTGACGAACGGGGCCGCCCGGCTGGCGGTGCCGGTGAGCGGCGTGCCCGTCGACGTACGATGGCACCCGCGAACGTGCACGAGGTCCTGGGGAGATTGGGAATGAAGACGAGAACCAAGGTGTTCTTCGGGCTCGGAGGTCTGGTTGCCGTGGCCGCAACCGTGGCCGCCGTTTCGCTTCGGGGAGGCAACGGAGAGGACGGGCCCGTGACGATCGAGGTGGTACGGGACTCGATCGTCCAGAAGGCGATCGCGATCGGGAACATCGAGCCCAACGTGGAGATCAGCGTGAAGTCACAGCTCTCCGGCGTGGTGCGCGAGCTGTTCGTCGATGATGGGGACTTCGTGGAGGCCGGAGCGCCCCTTCTCGAAGTGAAGCCGAATCCCACACCTATCGAGCTGGCCGAAGCGAGTCGCCAGGTGGAGCTGCGGGAGGTGGAGCTCGAGAACCAGGAGCGAGACCTGCGGCGAAAGCGGGAGCTCAGGGACAAGGACTTCATCACCCAGGAGGAGCTGGAGCTCTCGGAGCGTCAGTACGAGCAGGCACGCATCCAGGTGCAGATGGCCCGGGAGAGGGTGGCGCTGCTCGAGACCGGGCGGGTGAAGATCGCGGACCGGAGCATCGAGGGCGTGATCCGGTCTCCGATCAACGGGTTCATTCTGGAGACTCGGGTGGAGAGCGGAGACCCGGTCGTACCTCTCAGCAACTTCCAGGAGGGCACGGTCCTCATCACGATGGCGGAGATGGACGACCTGATCTTCCGGGGGACGGTGGACGAGATCGACGTGGGAAAGCTGGAGGAGGGGATGCCGGCAGCCGTCAAGGTCGGGGCGCTTCCTGAGGCGCGGGTTCGGGGCCGCGTACGCTCGATCTCGCTCAAGGCGCGAAGCGAGGACAACGCCACGGTGTTCCCGATCGAGGTCGAGCTGACCGACCTGGACGGGGCGACGCTGCGGGCCGGGTACTCGGCCAACGTCGACATCATCATCGATCGTCGGGACAGCGTGCTGGTCATACCGGAGCGACTCGTCCGTCGGGAGGATGGGGTGGCACGGGTCACCGTGCTCGTGGCCCCCGGGGTCACCGAGGAGCGCGAGGTCGAAACCGGCCTTTCCGACGCTCTCCGGATCGAGGTGCTGTCGGGGCTCGAACAGGGAGATCGGGTCGTCGAGCCGCCGCCGAGAGAGATCGAATGATCGGCGCGCGCGGGTACGGAGGCCGAGCGGACGGGAGGTCCGGATGACGCGGCTCACGGCGGCGATCAGCCAGTTCGTGGCCGACGTGCGAAGTCAGAAGCTTCGCACCGTGCTCACGCTGCTGGGCATCACCTGGGGAACCGTCGCGGTCGTCGTGCTGCTCGCCTTCGGCGTCGGGCTCGAAAACCAGACGCGGAAGCGGTTTCACGGGCTCGGCGACCGGGTCGTGATGATGTTCGGCGGCACCACCACCCGGACCTTCGAGGGTTTCCCCGACGGGCGATCGATCCGGCTTCGGGAGGACGACGCGTGGATCCTCAAGACCCAGGTGTCGGAGATCGAGCGCATCAGCCCCGAGTACAGTCGATGGGGGACCCCGGTGCGGAAGGGCCGGCAGGTTCTTCGCCCCAACGTGGCCGGTGTATGGCCGGACTACACGTACATGCGAAACGTGATCCCGGACCGGGGCGGACGCTTCATCAACCAGGAGGACGTGGACAGGCGCCGTCGGGTGGCGGTCCTCGGGAACGAAGCCCGGAACTTCCTGTTCCCGGAGGAGGGGCCGGACGTCGATGTGGTGGGGCGGCAGATCATGATCGGGGAGACCCCGTTCACGGTCGTGGGGGTGATGAAGCCGAAGCAGCAGAGCTCCTCGTACAGCTCGCGCGACCAGGACCGGGTGTTCATACCGGGCACGACCCATTACGCGATGTTCGGGCAACCGTACCTGAACAACATCGTCTACCAGACGGCCAGCGCGGAGGCCTCGCGCCGGGCGGGAGTCCGGGCGCGGGAAGTGCTCGGTCGCCGGTACCGGTTCGACCCGGCCGATGAGGATGCCCTCCCGATCTGGGACACGACCGAGTTCGAGAAGATGTTCGAGTACCTGTTCCTCGGTTTTCGGATCTTCTTCGCCATCGTCGGTTCCTTCACGCTGACGGTTGGAGGCATCGGAGTCGCGAACATCATGTTCGTCGTCGTCCGCGAGCGGACCCGCGAGATCGGAATCAAGAGATCGGTCGGGGCCCGGCGCCCCGACATCCTCCGGCAGTTCTTCCTCGAGGCGGCCACCCTGACACTGGTCGGCGGCGCCCTGGGTTTCCTCCTGTCGCTCGGTCTCGTTCGGTTGGTGTCGTTCGGTGACATGACCGAGTTCATCGGCACGCCCCAGATCTCGCCGTCCGTCGCCGTGATCACGATGGTGCTTCTGGGGGTGATCGGTGTGGCCGCCGGGTACTTTCCGGCCCGCAAGGCGGCCAATCTCGATCCTGTCGATTGCCTGAGATCGTGAGCTGAGACGATGTGGAGAATCCTCCTGACCGAGTTTCTGGGCGATCTGAAGACCCACAAGACGAGGGCGCTGCTCACCACCTTCGCGATCACGTGGGGAACCATAGCGGTCGTGCTTCTGCTGGCCTTCGGAGAGGGGCTGCGCCTCACGATCAACCGGGGTCTGCTGAACGCTGGCGAGCGCATCTTCATGGTGTATGGCGGACAGACGACGCGCGATTTCGAGGGGCTTCCGCGCGGCCGCCGGGTGGCGCTCACCGAGGACGACATGAATCACGTGCTGCGATTCGTCGATCAGATCGAGTCGGCGAGCCCGTCGTACGGACGCTGGGGCGTCACGCTGAGCTATGGGGACGTGAAGACCACCACGTACATGGAAGGAGTGCACCCCCCGTTCTCAGAAATGCGTCGCATGTTTCCGAAGGCAGGCGGTCGGTTCATCAACCAGGCCGACGTGGACGAGCGGAGACGGGTCCTGTTCCTGGGGGACACCATCGCCTATCACCTGTTCGGGGCGGAAGACCCGGTAGGCAAACAGCTCGACCTGGACGGGATCCCGTTTACGGTCGTCGGCGTGATGCAGTCGAAGTTCCAGGACAGCATGAACAACGGTCCCGACGAGAACCGGGCGATCATACCCGCCAGCACCTACCGGGCGATCTATGGCGACCGGTACGTAAACCACCTGCTCTTCAAGCCCCGAAGCGTCGAGCGTGCGGAGCTGACGAAGCGCGAGCTCTTCGAAGTGCTGGGGGCGAAGCACCGGTTCGACCCGGACGACGAGCGGGCTCTCGGGATCTGGGACTTCATCGAGGACGAGAAGCAGACGCAGGCGATCGGGCTCGGGATCCAGATGTTCCTCGGCCTGGTCGGCCTGTTCACGCTCATCGTGGCTGGCGTCGGGGTGGCGAACATCATGTACGTCGTCGTGAAGGAGCGCACCCGGGAGATCGGAGTGAAGCTGGCCGTGGGCGCGAGGAAGTCCCACATCATGCTTCAGTTCATCTTCGAGGCCCTGATGATCTCGGCACTGGGAGGCCTGGTGGGCATGGTCGTCTCGGTGATCGTGGTGTGGATCGTGGATGCGGTTCCCGCCTCGAATCCCGCCATGAACTATCTGGCGAATCCGCGGCTTTCGTGGAGCATCACGCTGGCCTGCGCCTCGATCCTGATGCTGATCGGCCTTCTGTCCGGCTTCCTTCCTGCTCGCAAGGCTGCGCGGCTCGATCCGGTCGAGTCGCTGCGCTACGAGTGAAGCCACCTCCCTCGACTCCGGAGCTGACGAAATGGAAGAGTTCTTTCTCGCCCTCGTACCGATCACCCTGGTGCTGTCCGTGGCCGGAGTGCTGATCTTCCGGCCTCTGACGAAGCG
Organism: Candidatus Benthicola sp.; assembly: GCF_058719085.1. Classification (NCBI taxonomy): domain Bacteria; kingdom Pseudomonadati; phylum Gemmatimonadota; class Gemmatimonadia; order Candidatus Palauibacterales; family Candidatus Palauibacteraceae; genus Candidatus Benthicola; species Candidatus Benthicola sp. Next base: position 1,787 of record NZ_JBZQEK010000055.1, on the reverse strand, counting down.
TCTTGGGAACGTGCTGGAGGCGAACGCCCTCGCGAAGCGGCAGACGGACGAAGACCGACTTCAGGAGGAGCGGTTGAAGACACTGATCGAGACACAGAACCTGAAGATCCTGCAACTGGAGCAGCGGCTCGAGTTCACGGAGTCGCTGCTCGAGACGCGGTACCAGACCCTCGCCGGTTCGAGGCCGAGACGCGAGCTCACCTGAGCCGGAAAGTGGGTGTCTCGGATCGTGGAACCGCGTCAGAGAAAGATGAACGCTCCGGCGCGGAGGGCGAACAGGGTACCGGATCGCGAGGTGCCGGGGTCGGCTCTTCCGTCGATGACCAGGTCACCGCCTGAAAACCAACCGAACTGGCCCGAAACGTCGATCGAAAAACCTTCGCTGATCGGAATGTCCACGCCGACGACCGCTCCCAGCTCGATTCCGCTGATCGAGGTGGTGACGTCCTGGTAGTCGTTGCTCAGCTTCATCCAACCGCCCCGTGCCTGCAGGTACGGGATCATCTCGGTCTCTTCGCTGAAGATCAGGAGCTCGGCGACCGCAAAGACGTCGTATCGGTTTGCCGACGCATCGATGTCCTCGATCGAGTGCCTGGAATAAGCGGCGCCGGCCCCGAGGCGGAGGGGAACGCTGCCAAGCTGGTAGAGACCGGCCAGCTCGACCCCGGGCCCGGCACCGAGGCTGTCGGCCGCATCTCCGGTCAGGAACGTGTACGACAGGTTGGCGTCGATCATGAAGCGCGCCTCTCGACGCGGATCGAAGCGGCCCTGACCGAGGGCGTCCTCCACGGCTCCGATCAGGAGGGCCGAGGCCACGAGCGCTGCGGCGACCGCGAAGCGTCGCATGTTCACTCCCTTTCCGATGAAAGGTCCGCCCATCGATGCGTCCGACAGCGACACTTGCGATGGTCCCGATCCCTGTCAACACCGCCCCCGGGCCGGTTGTTTCCTCCGATCGATCTTGCCGGTAGCCCCGACAGGCTTTTGATTGGGCGCTGGAGCGGGTCCGGCGGTTCTCGTGAGAGGGAACCTCCGTGCTCTCGAGTTCGCACGTCGGAGTGGCCATGAGCGAAGATCAGAACGACGGCTCGAACGACACGCCGGAGTGGCGTGTTCCGGCGGACGAGCAACTCAAGGCGGACGCCTACCACGTGTGGAAGCCGCGTCCGCTCCTGCGGAGCATCCACTGGAAGCCCCTGCCCGAGCCGGAGAAGGATGCCGCCACGGGCTCCTACGATGTCTTTTTGGACCAGCGAGCCTTCCGCGCGATGCATCAGCATCTGTGGAACGCGGCTCCGGGCGAGGAACCGTTCGGCTTTCTGATCGGAGACCTGTGCGAGGATCCGGACAGCGGCCGGCGGTACGTCATCGTCAGTGCTGCAGTACCCTCGAAGTTCCAGCTCCAGGACGGTCCGGAGTCGATGCCCCGAGAGGCTCTCGTGGCGCTGGAGCTCGAGGCGGATCGGCGGAAGGGCGTGCTGGCGGGCTGGTACCGGAGAAGGCGCGAGGGGGCGGTGGAGCTCACCGCGTCGGACATGAAGATGCACGAGATGCACTTCCCGGAGCCCTGGCAGGTGGCCTTCCTCTTCGTGACCGATCACGCAAGCCCGAGCGGCGGCTGCTTCCGGCGGGCCCTGCGCGGGCTGCAGGGCGACGTCCCCCTTCCGTTCTTCGAGATGGTGAGCAACGAGTCGCTGCTCGCCAGGGGCGTGCGCAGGTCTCGCCTCGACTGGGAGAACGTCGAGACGACGGACGCGGTCCAGCCGGAGCCTCCGCCGCGGCCGGAG
>NZ_JBZQEK010000054.1:0-3473 GCF_058719085.1 Candidatus Benthicola sp. | reverse complement strand
GGTGCCGTGAAGCTCCTCATCACCCGACCAGATGCCCTGCGGCTGCCCGTGCTCGGTCATGAGCCAGCCGATCAGCCGGTCCACGGCCTCCCAGTCCGCGGGCTCACCGCTTTGGGCGAACCACACCCCGGGCTGCTTGATCCCCATGGCGGTGTTCACGACATGCCACCGCCCGGGTTCTTCGACCGGACGCGTGGCCCAGAGCTCCGTCTGCGAGTGGATCAGGGCTCCGAGATCGAGCAGGAAGAGCTCTCCCGTGCGGTTGTACAGCCAGTGCACGCTGGCGAGGTTCTCGCCGCCACGCTGCTTTCCCCACCACGTGTAGTGGCCCAGGGGCCGGTCCGGGAGCTCGCGGAGCTGGTAGCGGAAGTAGTCGAGCATGAGCTCGATCACCCGGGCATCACCGGTCGCCTCGTAGTGGTTCTGCAGAAACTTCAGCACGATCATGTGGGGCCACCAGTCCTCGCCCGGCACCGGACGGGTGCTGCGAGGCTGTGTCCGCTCGCCCACCGGGCCGAAGTACCCGCTCCGCTGGCGGCTCGCCATCACGGCCTCCACCCACACGTTCGCCTTCTCGATCAGCCGCTCGTCCCGGAGTACGTACGCCAGCGGCAGCAGGCCGTCGATCCAGTAGGGCCCTCGCTCCCAGATGTCTCCCGGCCCGCCGAGCCAGCCGTTGTCAGGCCCGACATCCGGCCACACCTCGTCCAGCCGCCCCGTCATGCCGTTCGCCCAGCCGCGGAGCTGGGTGTCCAGCCACCCGGCGGGCCGGACGCTCCCGAGCGGCAGCGGCACGAAGGCGCTCGGCACCAGGGGATCCCGGTTGGATGGGTAATGACGATTCCGGGTGCCGGAAGCGGTACGCGGCCGGCCGGCGGCGGTGGCCGCGGACAGCGCCGAAGGAGGGACGAGAGACAGTGCAGCGGCTCCCGATGCGGCGGCACCCACGAAGCGGCGCCGCGTGATCCGACGGGAGTCCGGGGGCGACGAACGATCACACATGGGGTGCTCTCCGGGGTTGGTCGGTGACGGTACCCGCACGATACCGCCCGGAGACCGGATCGTCACGGGGCTGGAGGGTGTATGTTCGCACGTCCGTTTCTTCTTCATCCATCTGAGGTGCCGTCCATGCGCTCATCGTCTTTCACGGACTCGATCCCAGCCCTCGCGATCGCCGCGGCTCTGCTCGCGGCCTGCAGCTCCCCCGGAGAGCCCCAGCCGGTGGAGCGTATCGAATCCCTCCCGCGAGCTCTCACGGACGCCGAGACCCGTCTGATCGATGCCGGTGAAAACTTCGCGATCGATTTCTTCCGGACCCTCGCGTCGGCGGAGAGTCCGGGCTCCAACGTGTTCGTCTCGCCGCTGAGCGCCTCGATGGCCCTCGGGATGACGCTGGCGGGAGCGGAAGGCGACACTTTCGAGGCAATGCGCTCGGCCCTTCGACTCGACGGGCTCACCCGGGAGCAGATCGGGGATGCCTACCTGGGCCTGATCGAACTGCTCACGGACCTGGACCCGACGGTTCGCCTGGAGATCGGCAACTCACTCTGGCACCGAAACACGTTCCCCCTCGAGCCGGCCTACGTGGAGGAGGTCCGGAGCGACTTCCTCGCCCGGATCGAAGGGCTGGACTTCGACGATGCGGCCGCGGCCGATCGCATCAACGACTGGGTGGAGGAGTCGACGAATGGGGCCATCGAAGGCATCGTCGAGCCGCCGATCGATCCGCTCACGATGCTGTTCCTGATCAACGCGATCTACTTCGAGGGTCAGTGGACCCTGCGGTTCGATCCCGACCGGACGCGAACGGGGACCTTTCACCGGCGGGACGGGTCGACGGTCTCGGCGCCCTTCATGTGGATGAGCGACCGTTCCTTTCCGTACGCGGACTCGCCCGCCTACACGGCGATCGAGCTTCCGTACGGAGGAGAGGCGTTCGCGATGACCGTGGTTCTTCCGGCGTCGGGCACCGACCTCGAGGCGTTCACGGAGTCTCTCGACGTTGCCTCCTGGAATACCCTCGTCGATGGGCTCGCGCCGACGGAGATCATGGTCGGCCTTCCCCGTTTCCGTCTGGAGTACGAGACGTCGCTGAACGACGTGCTGGCCGCCATGGGCATGGGCGTGGCGTTCGACGAATCCCGGGCCGACTTCACGCGCATGAACGCGGACGCCCTGTCCCTCGGCCTCCACATCAGCCGGGTGAAGCAGAAGGCGTTCGTCGAAGTGGACGAGGAGGGCACGCGGGCCGCGGCGGTCACCTCCGTCGAGGTGGGGGTCACGTCCGCGCCGCCCACCTTCCTCGCCGACCGGCCGTTCCTGTTCGCCATCCGGGAGCGCCTGTCCGGGGCTCTCCTGTTCATGGGGTGGGTGCGGGACCCGTCGGCCGGCTGAGAGGGCGGGCGAGTGAGAGCAGTCCGACCAGCGCGTACGAGCCCGCCGCCGCCGCGATCGAGCCGAGAAACGGATAGGTGACCTCCAGCACGTAGGCGCCGAGGACCCAGGTCGTGACCCCGGCCAGGAGGGCGGCGATGGCCGCCCCGCTGCCCCCGAATCCCGTGAACAGTCCGACGACCACCACGACCACGATCCCCGCGCTTCCGAAGGCGGAGGCCATCTCCACCAGCTCGTAGACGGCGTCGGCCCTCGTGGCCATCACCCACGCCACCACCCCGAACAGCGCCACCGCGACGCGTGCGAGTCGCACTTTCTGGCGCTCCGACACCCCCGGGAAGAACGGCACGATCAGGTTGTGGGAGGTGAGCGAGCCGGCCACCAGGAGAGCGCTGTCCACCGTGGACAGGATGGCCGAGACGAGCGCCCCGGCGAACACGGCGTACAGGAGCGGGGGCAGGTACCGTTCGGCGAGCACGGGCAGGACCTGCTCGGGCTCCGCCAGCCCCGGCATCGCGACACCGGCCACCAGGCCGAGGGTCACCGGGATCAACCCGACCATGAGGTAGGCTCCTCCGCCGATGAGGGTCGCTCCACGGGCAATTCCGGGACTGCGGGCGGCGATCACGCGGGTGATCAGCTCGGCCGCCGTCAGCGACCCGAGGACCGGGATGGCCCAGGTCTCCAGGGTCTCGAGCAGAGGCCGCTCTCCGTCGAACAGCCGCAGGCGCTCGGTAGGGATCGCGTCCAGCGAATCGACCCCCAGCGAGGAAAACACGGCGATCGCGAGGACGCCCAGGCCGACCACGAGCGCGATCCCCTGGACGAAGTCGGTCCAGGCGACGGCCAGAAGTCCTCCGACCACCGTGTATCCGATCACCACCAGGGCCGCGACCGCGATCGTAATCTCCACCTCGAGCCCCGAGGCGGCGGAGAGGACGTGCCCGAAGGCGCGAACCTGGGCCGCAGCCCAGAACACCGACGTGGGCACCATGAGCAGAACGGCGAGCCGCTCCACCGCGGGAGAGTAGCGAATCCGGAAGAAGTCGGCCGGCGTCGACAACCGCATCCGCCACAGC
>NZ_JBZQEK010000053.1:0-13015 GCF_058719085.1 Candidatus Benthicola sp. | reverse complement strand
CGGAGCATGCTTCCGAACATCACCGTGTGAATTGGCAGCAGTGCGTACCAGTAGAGGCGTCCGAACAGGCCGGCCGGATCGAACACCGCCGTCTGCGTGAGGACTGAGCTCCCGTCCGGAGCGCTCTCCACCTCGAACTGGAGCCAGGCGCGACCCGGGAGCCGCATCTCGGCTCGCAGTCGGAGCAGGCGCGGCGGCTCGAAGGCCTCCACCCGCCAGAAGTCGAGGGCGTCACCCGGCCTCAGGTCGACCGGGTCCCTGCGCCCGCGACGCAGTCCGGGCCCTCCCACCAGCCGATCCAGGAATCCCCGTATTCGCCACAGGACGTCGCCGGAGTACCAGCCCACGCTGCCTCCGATCCGACGCAGGGGCTCGAAGGTCCGTTCGACGGGCGCATCGACCCGGGCGGAGCGCGAATCCACCAACCGGCGACCGTACTGGAGCCCACGCTTTGCGGGACGGTGATTGTTCAACGCGGCGTCCGACCACCGGGTCGCCGCGAATTCACGATCTTCGTTCGCCAGTGCTCGACGGATGGACTCCGAGATGCCCCTCGGTCGTACCCGGAATTCCTCGGAGGCCGACGGATCGGCCACGACGGTCGGGTTTCGAACCCCCTCGATGAGCTTTCGTCCGACGCGCGCGTAGAGCGGGGTCACCAGGCCCAGCCACAGGCTCGAGAGGGCCGGCGTCAGGACCGGAACCGGGATCATCAGGCGTCGCAGACCCCGTTGCCTCGCGTACTCGCGCATGATCTCTCGGTAGCTCACGACGTCCGCACCCCCGATCTCGAACACTCGACTCCCCTCGATCGGGGCCGTGCGGGCCTCGACCAGATAGTCGATCACGTCCTCGATCGCGATCGGCTGAGCCGGCACGCGTACCCAGCCCGGGGTCACCATGAAGGGCAGCTTCTCGACCAGGGCCCGAATCATCTCGAAGGAGAGACTGCCGGAGCCGATGATGATGGAGGCCCTGAATTCGAGGGTCGGTACTCCCGATTCGCGGAGAATCCGGCCCACGACCTGCCGGCTCTCGAGGTGCGCGGACAGATCATCTCCGGAGCCGAGGCCGCCGAGGTAGATGATCCGCCGAACCCCGGCCGCCTGCGCCGCCTCCGCGAACGTGTGGGCGCCCCGGCGCTCGAGCTCCTCGAAGTCACCGTCGTCCCCCATCGAGTGCACCATGTAGTAGGCCGTATCCACGCCGTCCATGGCCCGGCGCAGAGACTCGGCGTCGAGCACGTCGCCCTCGACCACCTCCGTATCGTCCTGCACCCGCGGCCGGAGCAGGTGGGGGCGTCGGGCCAGACAGCGCAACGGCACGCCGGACGACTCGAGGGCCTCACGCAGCCGTCCCCCGACGTAGCCGGTCGCCCCGGTGAGCAGCGTGACCCCGGTTCGTTCAGCCACGGGGCATCGTCCGGACGCTGCCGAGCCCGCCATCCACGCCGATGATCTGCCCGGTGAGCCACCCTTGCTCGGGAGACAGCAGCCACGTGATGGCGGAGGCGATGTCCTCCGGTGTGCCGAGGCGGCCGAGCGCATGCAGAGCCCTGGACGACTCGGCGGCCCGCTCGTTGGAGGTGATGCGCTCGGTAAGCGGGGTGCGCACGAGACCCGGAGCCACGGCATTGACGCGTATGCCGGCCGCGGCATAGGTGGCGGCCGCCGACCTCACGAGACCTTCGATCCCGCCCTTGGCGGCGGCGATGGCTTCGTGGTTCGGCAACCCGGATCGAACGACCGCGCTGCTGACGAGAACGATGGACCCGCCCCCGTCGAGCGCCTTCCCGCCTGCCCGTACCGTCGCGAACGCCGTGTCGAGGTTGCGTGCGATCACATCCCGGTAGGCGGACTCCGAGGTCATGTGTGCCGGCCTGAGGAGAACCGATCCGACGCAGTTGGCGAAGCCATCGACCCGGCCCCACAGCCCCTTCGCACGCTCCGTCGCGGCCTCGACCTCGTCGAAGCGCGTGGCGTCCAGGCTGAGCGTCTCGGCCCCCGTTTCGGCAGCCAGCGACGCCAGACGGTCGGCGTCACGAGCCACGGCCAGCACCTCACATCCGTCGCTCGTCAGCCTCCGCGTGACAGCCGACCCGATCCCCCCCGTCGCGCCCAGCACGACGATCACGGATCTGTCGCTCATCGCTCTCTCCTCTCCGCAGCCTTTACCGGTGTGACAGGATTCCATCAAGCAGGCGAGGCCCGGCGCCTCACGGCGGGGACCTCCCTGTGGCCTTTCGCCAGCCGGAGGAGGAGGCGCGTTCGCGGGCCCCCTCCTCCAATCGAAGCATGTTTCGAACTACATGGGCGGTAGAATCACCGCGTCGATCACGTGGATGACACCGTTGCTGGCCTGAACGTCAGCCTGGATCACCCGTGCCTCGTCCACGTACACGGTGCCGTCTTTGACCTTGATGTCGATCAGCTCACCCTGCAGGCTCTTCGCCGACGTGAGCTTCACCACCTCATCGGAGGTGACCTCGCCCTCGACCACGTGGTAGAGCAGCACGGCCTGCAGCTTCTTCTTGTTCTCCGGCTTCAGGAGCGTCTCGACGGTTCCCTCCGGCAGCGCAGCGAACGCCTCGTCCGTCGGCGCGAACACGGTCAGCGGACCCTCGCTCTGCAGGGCCTCGACGAGTCCGGCCGCCTTCGCAGCCGCGAGCAGCGTATTGAACGAGCCGGCTCCGGCCGCCACGGCGACGATGTCGTCGGCGGGCACCGGTCGATCCATCGACATCTGCGCGGACGCGGGACCGGCAGTGATCAGCAGGGCCGCCACGGCGCCCAGGGTCATCAGATTCTTCGAGAACATTGGCTTGTCTCCTCGGGTTTCAGGGCCGACACTTCGTTGGAGTGGCCCGCCAGCACCATCGCCGACGGGCCGTCGATCTATGTTCAGGTCGCCCGCAGGCGACCGGGGTTGTCTACCCCACGACCGTCAATCTGTACGACCGTGCACCTCTTGTCAAGTGTTTGTCCAGTCTCATAGGTTAGACAAAAGCCAAACATGACACAAACCCTGTGAAGTCAGGAAGATCGATGGACAGTCGAGTACCCGAGACCCGCGTGCGCGCCCTGCGAGACTCCGCCCCGCGCCCGGAAGGCGCCTACGTCCTGTACTGGATGACGAGCCAGCGACGCACGGAACACAACTTCAGCCTCGAGAGGGCCGCCGAGTGGGCATCGGAGCTCGGCTGCGGGCTGGTGGTCCTCGAAGCCCTGCGCTGCGACTACGAGTGGGCGAGCGACCGGCTGCATCGGTTCATCCTGGATGGCATGCGTGACAACCATGAGGTGCTCAGCCGTCACGCCGGCGTGAAGGCGTATCCGTACGTCGAGCGTGCGAAAGGCGAAGGCCGCGGGCTCCTGGAGACCCTTGCGGAGCGTGCCCGTGTCGTGGTGGCGGACGACTATCCGACCTTCTTCCTGCCGCGGATGCTCGAAAAGGCGGCAGAGAAGCTCGATGTGCGGCTCGAGGCCGTGGACTCGAACGGCCTCGCTCCCATGCGGGCCACCGGCAAGGACTATCCGACCGCATACACGTTCCGCCGGTATCTGCAGAAGACGCTTCCGGAGTTCCTGGAGGCTCGGCCTCTCGGCGATCCGCTGAAGTCCCTTAAGTCCTCGGAGGCTCCCGAACTCGCGTCCGACGTGCTCGACCGCTGGCCGTCCGCGGCGGCGGAGCTCTCGGACGGGTCCCTGGACCTGGACGATCTTCCGCTCGACCACTCGGTCGGCGAGGTCGAGCTCGAGGGAGGCAGTCGAGCCGCTGTCCGGCACATGGAGGATTTCCTTCGCGATCGCCTGCCCCGGTACGCGGAGGAGCGGAACCACCCGGACGATGATGTATCCAGCGGTCTGTCTCCGTACCTGCATTTCGGTCATCTGTCGGTGCACGCCGTGCTCGAGGCGATCGCCGACGGCGAGGACTGGACAGCGTCATTCGACGATCGTTCGGCGAACGGCAAGCGGACCGGGTGGTGGGGAATGAGCGAGGGCGCCGAGGCCTTCCTCGACGAGCTGGTGACCTGGCGCGAGCTCGGTTTCAACATGGCCGCCAACCGGCCGGATCACCGGGAGTACGACTCCCTTCCCGAGTGGGCCCGGGAGACGCTGGAGGAGCACGCGGGCGACCCTCGGGAGCATGTGTACGAGCTGGCCCGGTTCGAAGCGGCGGAGACCCACGATGAGGTCTGGAACGCGGCGCAGCGACAGCTGCTACGTGAGGGCGTGATCCACAACTACCTGCGGATGCTGTGGGGCAAGAAGATCTTCGAGTGGTCGGAAACGCCCCGGAAGGCAGCCGAAGTGATGATACAGCTCAACAACCGGTGGGCGGTGGACGGACGCGACCCGAACTCCTATTCGGGAATATACTGGTGCCTGGGCCGATACGACCGCCCGTGGGGCCCGGAGCGGCCGATCTACGGCAAGATCCGCTACATGACCTCCGCAAATACGGTCAGGAAGCTCCGGATGAGCGAGTATCTCGAACGATACGGCGAGTAGGCCGGTCCGGCCGGCTCCCGGGATCAGTCGTCGCGCGCCGCGATCGCCTCGAGCGTGGCGTACAGCTGACCCAGGTCTTCCACCGTCCGGCCGTCGATCGCTTCCACCGCCTCCCGGTACGAAGAGGCCGCCCGACCTCCTACCAGGATCGGAAAGGTCGGCCCCGCGGCCGCACGCAGGCGGCTCAGCTCGCCCTCCATCTCGGGATCGTCCTCCGGGTACACGAGGCTGACGGCGATGGCCGAAGCGGAGGTGTTCCTGGCGAGGTCGGCGATGTCGGCGGCCGGCAGGTTGGTGCCCAGATAGGTGACGCGCCATCCCTGTGTCGCCGCGGCCGCGGCGACGAACAGGGCGCCGAACTCGTGCACCTGGCCGGCCGGAGTCGCGATGACGATGCCGGGGGCGTCCGGTCCCGGCATCGCGGAGCTGGTCAGCGATTCGAGGACCCGCCGGATCACGGCCGTGGCCAGGTGCTCCTGCCCCGGGCTCATGTTGCCGTGCTGCCACCGTTCGCCGATTCCGGCGAGGAGGGGTCCGAGCACTTCCTCGATCAGCATCGGGGCGGACAATGCGACGGCGGCCCGCATCAGTGCCTTCTCGAGGCGGGGAGCGTCGGATTTCTCGACCGCGTCCAGGCAAGCGGATAGATGCACCTCGGGAGCCGACGACAGCACCTGTTCGATCTCCCGGTGCCGGTGCACCGCCGCTTCCTCATCTTCTCGAACCAGCTCTTTCAGCTCGCCGAGGGGAAGCTCGGCCACCCGGCCGATCCTGCGACCGGCGGAAACCGCGCGGTTCAGCAGGCCGAGGAGTTCCACGTCCTCATCGGAGTACAGACGATGACCTCCGCTCGACCGCCCCGGACTGACGACCTCGTATCGCTTCTCCCAGACGCGTAGCACGTCCGCGGACAGTCCCGTTCGGCGCGATACCACCTGGATGGGGTGTCGCTTTTCGGTATGGGTATGCTCGCTCATGACGTTCAATCTATCTCTCCCCGGCGGCGCGGCCAGTCGCACATCTGGACACCTGCTGAACAATTCGTGTTGACGCCAACTTGAAACACTTCGACTGTATCGTCAAGGCCGTGACTTTGACATTAGTTTGACGCCGACCGTCCGCCCGGCTCTCGAAACCCGGTCGGGGCGATTCCCGTACGGTGCAGCGTGTCCGGCTGAGCACGTCTCCTGCGCATGACTCGATGAACGGTGATGCAGTCACGGATCAGCAACAGATTCTGGAGCGATAGAAATGTTTCGCGTACGCAGGTGGTTGGAACGGATTCAGGAGTGGGTGAAGAGAGCCATAGCTCCGGCTTCCGGGACTACGGAGAAGCCGCGGACGCCCTCCCGCCGGGCCCAGCAGGCCGAACTGCTCGCGCTCGCCCGCCTGGGCAGGTACCCATCGCGGTAGCTGGCCCGGGCCTTGCGGAGACTCCCGAACGCGCCCCAACCGATGCCGGAACGGTCCCGGATGTGACGATCGTCGCGTCCGGTTCGTCCATCGTCGAGATGAGGATGAGCGCGAAACTGGCAGCCGAAGAGAAACGGACGATCTGGGGACTCCGCCGTCGCTACCTGCTCGAGACGCGGACGGCGCGGGGACTCCAACCTCGCTTCGCGACCCTCGGGTCCGAGGCGGTCGCCGCGCTGAGCATCTCCGGGGTGCACTGCCTCATCGCACTCCTCAGGGTCGCCCGCGATGCGCTTCGTCTCGGTGACGACCACGACGCGGCCGATACCCTGACCGCGGCGATCCGAGATCTCGATTCCCGCGCGCAGATCCTCTCCGACCTGCTGGTCTGAAGCGCCCCGTCAGAAGTGCCGCGCGATCCGGGCCGCGAGACGCGCGTTGGCCTCGAGCAGCGCCAGGTTGGCTCGCAAAGCGCGCCCACCGCTGGCCGACGCGATCCGGTCGAGCAGGAAGGGCGTGACCTCCTTGCCTGCGACGCCCGCATCCGACGCCTCCCGGAGGGCTCTCTCGATCCAGACGTCCATCGTGTCGCCGTCCACCGCCGCATCAGGTGGCGGCGGCTGCACGACGAGAACCCCCTCTCGCCGTCCGACAGCCCTCTGAGCGCCGATGATGCTGGCGATCTCGCCCGGCTCGTCCGCCGTATGCTCGAGCCGCAAACCGCTCGAAGCCGCGTAGAATGCGGGAAACTCGCGGGTCCGGTATCCGATGACCGGTACACCGAGCGTCTCCAGCGCCTCCAGGGTTCGCGGCAGGTCGAGCACGGCCTTGGCGCCCGAGCAAACCACCGCAATCGGGTGTGTGGCCAGTGCCCGCAGGTCCGCCGAGATGTCCAGGCTCTCTTGTCCCCCCCTGTGGACGCCACCGATGCCTCCGGTGGCCATCACCCGGATGCCCGCCTCGCTTGCCAGGGCAGCGGTCGCGGCCACCGTGGTCGCGCCGCGGCGGCCACCCGCGAGAACGGGGGCGATGTCACGAAGGCTGACCTTGACCGTGTCGGGATTCCGCGTCAGCGCTTCGAGCTCCTTCGTCGTGAGCCCGAGAACCACGCGGCCGCCGACGATGCCCAGAGTCGCCGGAATGGCGCCCTCCTCCCGGATCGCCGCCTCGAGCGCCGATGCGGCACGCAGGCTCTCGGGTTCCGGAAGCCCGTGCGCGTACACGGTGGATTCGAGGGCGACGACCGGACGCCCGGTAGCGATGGCGGTCGCCACTTCTACGCGCACGTCGAAGTATCTCTCCACTCCCACTCCCCTTCGATGGACGAAGAACGGTCAGAGGCGGCCATATCGACCTTTGGAAATGTACCCGTCCGACCCTCGTGTCACGACGCCGGGGCCGACCGATTGCCGGGACGGCGACCGCGGGACATTCTCATGCGTTCCCTGCATCCGCATACCGTCACGACCGTCGCCGGGGAGGAAGAGCATGACAGGACCGTTCGATACAGATCCGCAGACACGGGGAGGGCTGGGCAGCCGGCTCCTCGGTCGGCGAGCACGAGGAGCCGCGGCGAGGGAGATCGAAGCCCTGCTCGCCGGGTCGTCCGAGCTCTCGAGCATTTCCGCCGAGGCCGTGGAAAGCATCGCCGCCTCGCACGGGCTGGAGCTGTCACGTCTGCAGTCGTCCTTCAGAGATCTGTACCGACGCTACCTGGAGTTCTGCCTCATCGACCGCGCGCTCAGCGACGAGGAAGTCGAGGACCTGGCCCACCTCAGGGACATCCTGTCTCTGTCCGCGGATGCCGCTTCGGAGGTGCACGAGGAGGTGGCCTGTGCGGTGTACGGTGCCGCCGTGGACGAAGTCCTCTCCGATCATCGACTGGACCCGGAGGAGGAGGAGTTCCTGAAGCGCATCCGGAGTGACCTGGACATCGACGTGGAGACGGCCAGGAAAGCGATGGATGCCGGCCGGCGCAAGGCACGCCAGCGCTACCTGTCCTCCGTGGTGTCCTCCGACGACATCCTGGTGGCTTCCCAGGAGATCAAGCTCGAGATCGAAGGATCCTCGGAGGAGTCCATCGAGGCGGCCGTGACCGACGCACTGCGAGAGGCCACCACGGTGCTGCCCGGGCTGAAGCGGATCGAGATTGCGGGGCTCGAAGCGGACGTGTCGAACGGAGGCGTCGCCTCCTGGCACGTGAAGCTGCGGGCGGTGCTGGACCGCGACTGAGATCGATCACCCTTCGTCCATCAGGGCGCGAAGGTCATCCGGGTTCGAGACGGGCATCTCGCAGGCGAAGTCCCTGCACAGCCACGCGGACGCGCGGCCGTCCAGCAGGTCGAAGTCCCGGGTATAGGGCGCAAGCCGGACGATCGATCGACCCGCCTCGCCCGGCGGCCTGAGAAGGAGGCTGCGTCGCGGGTGGAATCCTTCGGACGCGACCTCGAGGAGCGCGCGGGTATCGCTCTCTCCGAGCTCGCCCACGATGACCAGCTCCTCGGAAGGTCCGACCGCGAGGTCGAGCGCCGTCAGAAAGAAGGTGAACGCCGACGGTTGCGCCGCGATCTGCCGGGAGAACGCGGCCGATGTGTCGGCAGCGGCCTTCTCGTAGTCCGCCCGGCCGGTGAGTCGGGCCAGCCGGAGGAGGTTGAGCAGGGCCACCGAGTTCCCCGATGGAGTCGCCCCATCCTGCACTTCCTTCCGACGGACGATCAGATCGGATCGCCCCTCCGGACTGAAGTAGAAACCCCCTCGAGCCGGGTCGGCGAACCTCTCCAGCATCGCATCCGTGAGGCGAACCGCCCGCTCCAGGTGAACCGGATCGAAGGTCGACCGATAGAGCTCGAGCTCGCCCCAGCCGAGAAAAGCGTAGTCGTCGAGGTTCCCGTCGAGCGCCGACTCGCCGGCCCGGTACCGGTGCAGAAGCGCCTCCCGGCGCCACATCGTCCGGTGCAGGAAATCGGCCGCCTCACGAGCCGCGGCCACCAGATCCGGCTCGTCCGTCACGCGGCCGGCCCTGGCCAGGGCCGCGATCATCAGGCCGTTCCAGTCCGTGAGCACCTTGTCATCCAGCAGAGGCCGCTCGCGCGAGGAGCGGCGCTCCAACAGAAGAGTGCGAGCTCGCTCCAGGCGCTCGCACACCTCCTCCCGCTCCTGATGGAGATCCGCGGCCAGCGCATCCCCGGTAACCGCCCGTCGCAGCACGTTCAGGCCCGTCGACTCGCCCGTCGCCTCATCCCGGTAGTTGCCCTCCGCCGCGAGCCCCCAGGCGGCGAACACGAGCTCCGCGTCCTCCGCTCCGAGGACCTCCCGAACCTCGTCCCTCGACCACACGTAGAAGCGGCCCTCTTCCCCCTCGGAGTCCGCATCTTCGGCGGAGTAGAAGGCCCCCTCCGGCGACCGCAGGTCCCGAAGCACGTACGAGGCGATCTCGCCGACCACGGAGGCCCGCCCCGGCGATCCGGTGGCTTCGAACGCCTCCGCGTACGCCAGCATCAGCGTGGCCTGGTCGTAGAGCATCTTCTCGAAGTGCGGCAGCAGCCAGCGGCGATCGGTCGAGTAGCGGTGGAAGCCCAGTCCCAGTTGATCGAACACGCCCCCGTCGCGAAGCGCATCGAGCGTGTGATCGACCATCTCAAGGGCGCCCTCGATCCCCGTCCGATTCCAGTGCCGCAGCAGAAAGAGAAGTCGGTGCGGCACCGGGAACTTCGGTGCGTCGCCGAAGCCTCCGAACTGTCGATCGTACTGCGCCGCCAGCTCCTGGAAGCCCTGACGGAGCGTGTCCGCGCCGAGTGACCTCCCGCTGAAATCCGTGTTCGCCACCGCCTCGAGGTGGCGTCGAATCGAAGCCCCGGATTCCAGCAGGGCCGCGCGATCCGCCTCCCAGGCGCTCCGAATCCTCGGGATCAGGCTGAGCATGCCGAGACGGCCGTGGCGGTTCTCCCGCGGGATATAGGTCGCGGCGAGAAAGGGAAGGCGGTCGGGAGTCATCACGATCGTGAGCGGCCACCCGCCGCGCCCGGTGGTCATCTGCGCCACCGTCATGTAGATGCCGTCGATGTCCGGGCGCTCTTCGCGATCCACCTTCACGTTGACGAACGCGTCGTTCATCAGCCGGGCCACCTCGGGATCTTCGAAGGACTCCCGCTCCATCACGTGGCACCAGTGGCAGGTGGCGTAACCGATGGACAGGAAGACGGGACGATCCAGCTCCCGCGCCGCGGCGAAGGCCTCCTCCCCCCACGGATACCAGTCGACCGGATTCTCCGCGTGCTGCAACAGATAGGGGCTCTTTTCCCCCGCGAGACGGTTGGCCATGGGAGCACCCTACGCGTCCGGGCGAAGGGCGGCAATCTCGAATTCCGTCTTCCTTCGTCGCCACCGCATCGCGGGGAATTGCAAGAGTCACGGCCGGTTTGCGGTGATCCCCTTCCGGAAGTGAAGCGATCGAGGCCCATGGAGGGTCCATGAACGCCGCGCCGACAGGGGCCTCCCGCGCACCTTCGATCCACGGAGCGTCTCTTGCGAGCCACGACCCTGACACCAGCGCAGGAGGAAACATGCAGGTCGCGTTCTACGACTGGATGACCTACTGGACGGGAGCCCTCGAGAAGGGACAGGGCTCGTTGCCTTCCTGCGTGCTGCACCTGCTCGAGGCCGCCCGCGACGACGACATCGAGGATTTCGAAGCGCACGCACGGTCGATTCCCTACCTGGAGCTGGCCGTGGCCCAGATGATCTTCGAGCGCATCGAGGAGCTCCACCGCGATGAGCCGGGACTCGACAGACCGGCCCGGGCCATCGGGCGCCTCGTCGACGTGCTCATCACCGAGGAAGCGCGACGTAACGCCGCATGATCCACCGCGCGTCGATCCGGCTGCCGCGTTTCGCCAAAGTTCGTCCCACACGCACCCTTTTTTCGTCTCGACCCGTGATCTGCGGGAGCGTCTGGCCCCATACGCCGCAGAGTTATGCCTCGTTTCGGTGACCTCAGCTCGCCGGGACGCTTGGAACGGCACTTGCTGCTAGCGTGCGCGGACAGATACGACACCGGGCTGCGAGGAACACCGGTGCCGCAGGTCACCAGGAAAGGCTCCACAGGGTGAAGAACGAGGATCACACTCCGCGTCCGGATACGGCCGACGGCGTCAGCGGCGCAGGGGCGGAGCGCGTCCACATCTCGGTGCCCAGCCCACGGCCGAGGAGCATCCGTTGGGAGCCCATCGACGCCGTGGCCGGGCCCGATCCGCTGTACGACATCTTCATCTCGCAGTCCGCGCTGCGGGAGCTGCTCGACCACGTCCGTGACCCTGACGCCGCGGCCCGGCCGTTCGGCCTCCTGGCGGGAGACCTGTGCGAGGACCTCGACACCGGTCGACGGTACGTTCTGATCAGCGGAACCTGCCAGGCTTCGGTCGGGCTGTCCGACGATCCGCACGACCTGATTCCCGCGGAGGCATGGGAGCAGCTTCGCGTGGGCGGCGGCCGGCTCCGTGGAAACCTCGTCGGGTGGTACTTCCTTCGTGATGCCGGCGATCCGTGCCTCACCGAGGCCGAGTTCAGGACGCACGAGAAGTATTTCGGCGAGCCCTGGCACAGTGCGATCCTGATCACGGACGTCGGAGAGCCCCGGGGCGGGTTTTTCCGGCGGACCTCGTCAGGTCTCGAACCATCCGCTGCCCTTCCCTTCCACGAAGTGGTCGCGACCCGGGCCCTCGGCAGCGGAGAGTTCCGGACGGTGCTCGACTGGACGAACGTCCGCACCGAGGTCGAAGTCGTAAGGGAGACCCGTTCCGACGCCGACCTGGCCCGGGTGGAGGCCGAGAAGAAGGCGAAGGGCCGAAGGCGACTCGATGTGCGGGACGGCTTCTCGGGACCCCTCGCCGAAGAGATCGCCCGCCGCTCGATCGTCGCGGCTGCCGCGCGCACCGCCGCGGAGCTCGGGCAGCAGCGCAGGAAGGCGGAGGAAGCGGCAAGCCGGGCCGAAGCCGAAGCCGCGAAGCGGGCGGCAGAGCTCGAAGCCGCCCGCGTGGCGGCGGAGGAGGCGGCGCAGCGTTCCGCCGAGCTCGAGAGACAGAAGGAGCGCGAAGCGGAGGAACAGGCGGAAGCCGAGAGGCGAGAGGCCGCGGCCCGCGAGGCGGAGGCCGAAAAACGCCAGGCGGAAGACGCGGCGCGAGAGGCCGAGGCGGCCGCCCGCGAGGCGGAAGAAGAGGCGAACCGTCTCGTTTCCGACCTCGAGCACTTGCGGACGGCGGCAGCGGAAGCGGAGCGACGGGCGACGGAGCTGGAGGAAGCCCTTCGGGCGACCGAGGCGGATGCCGCCCGCCGGGTGGCGGAGCAGGAAGCCCGTCGGAAAGCCGCCGAGGAAGAGGCGGAGCGCCATGCCGCCGAGGCGAAATCTGCGCGGGAAGCCGCCGAGCTCGAGGTGGAACGCCGCAAGTCGGAAGAGGCGGCTCGCATCGCCGCGGAAGAGGAGGCTCTGCGCCGCATCGAGCAGGTGCAGCAGGACCGCGAGCGCGCCGAGCAGGAAGCCGAGCGCCGGGCCGCGGAGCTCGAGGCGACTCTCGAGGCCGCCGAGCTTGCCCGCAGAGAGGCGGAAGAGGAAGCCGCGAGACGGGCGGCCGAGCTCGAGGCGTCGCGGCTGGCCGTGGAGGAGGAGGCGGAGCGCCACGCCCGGGAGCTGGAGGCCACGCTCGCCGCGGCGGAGGAGGCCCGGGAGACCGCCGAACGGGAAGCGGCACGGAAGGCAGCCGAGCTCGACGCCGCTCGTCGGGAGGCGGAGGAACTGGCCGCGAAGCGGGCCCGGGAGCTGGAAGCCACGCTGGCGAAGGCACAGGCGAACCGGGAAGACGCCGAAGAGGAGGCCGCGAGACGTGCCGCGGAGCTGGAGGCCGCGCGTCGTCAGGCGGAAGAGGAAGCCGAGCGCCAGGCGGCCGAGCTCCAGGCCACCCTCGAAGCCGCGGAGGCGGCTCGCAGGGCGGCGGAAGAGGAAGCGGAACGCCGGGCCGCGGAGCTCGAGGCGGCTCGCAAGGCGGCGGAAGAGGAAGCCGAACGCCAGGCAGCCGAGCTCCAGGCCACCCTCGAGG
>NZ_JBZQEK010000052.1:0-8174 GCF_058719085.1 Candidatus Benthicola sp. | reverse complement strand
GTCGTTTCCACCGTCCTGATCATTTACTTCGCCGCCGTGCTGGCCGGCCTGCTGCCCGAGCCGAAGTTCGCTCTGCCCGGCGTCCAGCGGGCCGCCTCCCGCCTCATCTCGCGCCCCGACGCCGGGGCCCGCTACCTGTTCGGCCTCGTGAACGGGCTCCTGCCGTGCGGCCTGGTGTACGCTACCCTGGCCGTGCCGGTGGCATTGGGAGATCCACCCGCCGGCGCCGCGGCGATGCTCCTGTTCGGGCTCGGCACGGTGCCGGCGCTCGCCACCGTGACTTTCGGACTTCGCAAGATCGCCTTCCGGGACCTTCGGGTCCGGCGTGTGCTGGCGGCGGCCGTCCTGCTGGCCGGGCTGTGGTCGATCGGAATGAGACAGGGGGTGCTGGGCTCCGGACACGCGATGCAGCACGGAGCACATGGCGGCGACATGCCGGCGATGGAGAGCGGGTCCGGTAGCGTCGAACCGCCCGACTGATCAGCCCCGTCACAACTGCCAGCAGCGGTGCCCGGTCTCGGAGTAGCTGCACGTGAGACCCATTCGCGCCAGGAGTCGCCCGAATCGACGGTCCTCGCGCAGCGGCTTCCATGCCGGGTCCGAGGGCAGGTAGACCACGAAGCCCTGGCTTTCCATCTGCTCCTCCAGCAGGGCGAAGGCGCGATCCACGTCGCCGAGCCAGGCGTGAATTCGAGCTTCTCCGGCGAGGGGCATCGTCATTCCCTGCAGCTCCGCCGAAGCACGGGTCTCTTCGAGCAGCTCAAGCGCCCGCGTCGCGTCACCCTTACGGGCGAAGAAGTAGGCCCGACTCAGGTTGCCCGGGACGGTGCGGGCGTCGAGAGCCGCGAGCGCCTCGTCGAAGCGTCCGAGTTCCACATAGGCCAGGAACAGGTAGTACTTCATGCGATTCGAGTTGGCTCCCTCGGTGATCGCTCGCTGCGCCTCGGCGATCGCCCCGTCGAAATCGCCGATCATGATCAGGTCGTTGACGAGCGAGTAGCGTGCCTGCCCGAGGGGACTCCGTATGGCCCCGGGCCTCAGCGTGGCCATGGCCGAATCCGGCCGTCCGAGGTCGACCTGGATGTGCGATGCGTCGCACAGCCACACGTCCACGAACGGATCGTCCGGTGCGTACGCCACCGCGCGAACGAACTCCTCGTACGCCTTCTCCCACTCCCAGTCGAAGACCCAGTACTTCAAGCCGAGCGCCCTGCGCACGTTCGCCGACGTGGAGTCGATCTCCATCGCGCGGGCGGCTGCGGCGTTGATCAGCGGGGCCACGCTGTCCCGCGACACATCGTACGAGGCCGCCAGCCAGGTGTACGCGTTGACCTTGCCGGAGTAGGCGTCCGAGCTCTGCGGATCGAGGTCCGTAGCCGAGTCGAAGTGCGCGAGGGCCTCGCGGATCAGGTCTTCGCGTTCGGCGCTTCCCGGCATCAGCCTCTGACTCTCGTCGAGGGCCTGAGCCCCCCTCAGGTAGTGTTGCCGGGCCTCCATCCGGTCGGCATCCGAAGGCGCGGAGTCCGGCAGCGACCGGTCGGTCGATCCGGAGGACACGTAGGCGAGCACCAGCAGGACGGCCGGAATCAGCAGGAGGGCGAGCCCCCAGACGGGAACGGGCACCCGTCGTCTCCGCGTCCGCCTACTCGGAGGCGTCTCCGTAGAATGGCGTGTCTCGATCGCCCCCCCTGTCGCTGCCCCTCGAAGGGCCTCGGCGAAGTCACCTGCCGTGGCCCAGCGGTCTGCCGGAAGACGGGCCAGCGCCCGACCCACGACCCGATCGAGATCGACCGGCACGGTCTCGCGAAGGAGGGAGAGCGAAGTGGGGGTCTCGGACATGCGGCGGGCCTGGATCGATCGCGGGGTCGATCCGGCAAGAGGAACTTCGCCCGAGAGCATCTCGTACAGCACGCAGCCCAGGGAGTATACGTCCGCTCGACCGTCCACCCCATCCTGGCCGGTCACCTGCTCGGGACTCGCGTAGAGCGGAGTCCCGAGTCCGAGTCCGGCAGCCGTGACCCGCGTGTCGCCGGCGACGGACACCGCTCGCGCGATCCCAAAATCGGCGAGAACGGCATGTCCTTCGGAAAGAAGGATGTTCTCCGGCTTCACGTCCCGGTGAATCACTCCCTGGCGATGCGCGTAGTCCAGACCGTCGGCAATCTCGGCCGCGAGCCGTATCGCCTCCTCCAGGGGAAGCGGACCCTCGCGATCGAGTCGCGCCCTCAGTGATTCGCCCTCGATGAAGGGCATCACCTGGAACAGCAGGCCACCGGCCTCGCCGGAGTCGTACAGAGGAAGCACGTGCGGGTGGTTCAGCGAGGCGACCGTCTCGATCTCGCGAAGAAAGCGATCCGCACCGACGGTGGCCGCAAGGTCCGGGTCGAGCACCTTGATCGCGACCTTGCGGTGGTGCCTCAAGTCCTCGGCCAGGAAGACCGAGGCCATTCCTCCCCGACCGATCTCGCGCTGAACGGTATAGCGCTTCGAGATGGCGGCCTGAAGCCTCTGCAGCAGCGGAGACATCGCTGCCTCCCGGTGTCCGGTAGACGGGTGGGGCCGTCAGTGGAATATACGTCTCTCGCCCGCGGCGGTGCTAACCGGCCCCGTCGACTCGATTCTCCGGCTCGCCGCCGGTCGGAGGATCGGCCCCGTCCGATGCAGCCGCGAAGTCCGTTTCGCACAGCTGCTTGAACCGGTTCAGCACGTTGCTGGTCACCCGGTTGTGCACGGCCTCCCAGGTCCTGCGGACGGGATGAATGCCGGCCAGGAATTCCCTGCCGTGCGGGTTGAATCCGACGGCAAAGAACAGCTGGGTCGCCTCGATCTCACCACGCGAGGCGATCGGCGACCGGGCATAGACGGAGAAGATCCCCATCGGATACCCGCCCCGACAGTCCCACAGGAGGTAGCGGGCGTCGTCCGGATCGGAATCCGTCGGAGCCGATCGGACCGTCCGGGCGTGCATCTCGAACAGCGTTCCCACCCGTCCTCCGGTACGCGACATCAGCCAGCGCCCGATCGAACGACCGAGCAGCACGACCCGAACGTGGTCCGGATCTCCGTTCTGCATCTCCAGCGTCGCCACGTGATTCGGCCAGTAGGGAGCATTTCCGCGCCATCGGCCGATCTCCCCGAACACGAAGCGAACCGGGGCCTCGATCCCGATGCGATGGATGTTCACGACCGAGTACTGCGACACGTCGATGCCCACCCGCTGAGCGATCCGGCTCGTGTATTCCTCCCGGAGCGGACGCTCGTCGAACTCGACGAGCGTCGGGATCTCGGGCTCGTGCAGAAAGAAATCCCGGATGTCGGACGCGAAATCCGACGACGGGGATGTCTGCATCGGATCAGTCAAACAGGTTGCCTCCGCTGGAGTGCCCGTAAAGTGATCCGCTCCCGGCAGGGGTGCAATCGTGGGAGGCCTGTGGACACGGTCCCCCTTCGACCGCATCGTGAGGCGCTCTCTGAACTGGACATCCGAGGACGACCGTGGACTCCGGCGCACTCCATACCCTGATCGGCTATCTGGGCTCGGCCCTGATCGTGACCTCGCTGGCCATGCGGTCGATTCTGAAGCTGAGGTGGATCGGCCTGGCCGGAGCGGTGACCTTCGTGGTGTACGGGTACCTGATCGGCGCCTGGCCCGTGGTGTGGACGAACGCGGTGATCGTAGTGATCCACCTGCATTTCCTCCGGGAGGTCCGGGGCTCGAGGGAGTACTTCAAGCTCCTCGAGGTCCGCCCGGACTCCCGGTATCTCGAGTACTTCCTGGACCATTTCGCGGAGGACATCGAGTCGGCCTGGCCCGGGTTCGCGTTCAAACCCGAGGGAGATATCCAGGCCCTGTTCGTCCTTCGTGACCTGGTTCCCGCGGGGCTCCTGATGACCCGGCCGCTGGACCGAGAAGTCCTGGAAATACGGCTGGAGTATGCGATCCCCGGGTACAGGGATTTCAAGATCGGGCGATACCTGTACGAGCGAGGTGGGCTGCGGAAACGGGGCTACCGGCGTGCCGTCGCGAGGCCGACCGGGAAGCGAGCAATCGACTATCTGGCGCGAGTGGGTTTCTCGCGGTCCGAAGCCGACGCGAGCACGTGGACGCGAGAGCTGGCCTGAACCGATGATCTCCGTTTCCGGCCTCTCGAAGTCCTTCGGGATCCAGACCCTGTTCGAGGACGTCACCTTCGAGCTCAACCGCGGTGAACGGTACGGTCTCGTCGGCGCCAACGGCTCCGGCAAGACGACCCTCCTCAACATCATCGGCGGGCTCGAGGAAGCCTCGGCCGGCACCGTCTCCGTGCCCAGGAACCTCCGGCTCGGCATCCTCCGCCAGGATCAGTTCGTCTACGAGGATGAGGTGATTCTGGGCGTCGCGCTACGAGGCAACGCCGAGTTGTGGCAGGCGATGGTCGAGAAGGAGACCCTCCTGGGTCAGCCCGATGACCGGTTCGATCCGGAGAAATTCTCGGAGCTGGAGGAGATCATCCAGCGGCACCACGGGTACGCAGCCGAGGCACGCGCCGCCGAGATTCTCGAGGGGCTCGGGATTTCGGCGGACACGCACTCCCGGCCCATGTCCACGCTCTCCGGAGGGTTCAAGCTGCGAGTCCTGCTGGCGCAGGCGCTCGCCGGCTCTCCCGATGCGCTGCTCCTCGACGAGCCCACCAACCACCTGGACATCCTGTCGATTCGCTGGCTGGAGAAGTTCATTCGCGACTTCGCCGGACCGGTGGCGGTGATCTCCCACGACCACCGGTTCCTGGACAACGTCGCGACGCGGATCCTGGACGTGGACTACCGGACCGTGACGGAGTACACGGGGACGTACAGCGACTTCCTCGCCGCCAAACAGGAAGAGCGGGAGCGCAGGGAACGCGAGATCGAGAACCGCGAGCGCGAGATCGCCCATCACCAGAAGTTCGTGGACCGCTTCCGCGCCAAGGCGAGCAAGGCCCGGCAGGCACAGAGCAAACTGCGCCTGATCGAGAAGAAGGCCGAAGGGCTGGAGGAGTTGCCGACCAGCTCACGCCGATATCCGTACTTCCGGTTCGAGCCGCGGCGGCCCAGCGGTCGCGAGGTCCTGAAGGCGAGCGGCATCCGGAAGAGCTACGGTGACAGGGAGGTGCTCCATGGAGTCGACCTCGAGGTGGCGAGGGGGGATCGCCTGGCCATCATGGGCCCGAACGGGATCGGAAAATCCACCCTGCTCAAGATCCTGGTGAGCGAGATCGACGCCGACGCCGGCACGGTGAAGTGGGGATACGAAACGCATCCCGGGTACTTCGCGCAGGACCACCACGAGCAGTTCGAGAGCCCCGGCCAGACCGCGGAGGACTGGATCACGGGCTTCTGCCCGGGCCAGACTTACGGCTTCGTGCGCGCGGAGCTGGGCCGCGTGCTCCTGTCCGGGGATGACGGAAAGAAGAAGCTCGGGACCCTGTCGGGGGGAGAGGCCGCCCGGCTCGTCTTCTGCAAGCTGGCGATCGAACAGCCCAACGTGCTCGTGCTGGACGAGCCGACGAACCACCTGGACATGGAGTCGATCGAGGCCCTGGTCGGGGCCCTCGAGGCGTTTGAAGGCACGCTGATCCTCGTGTCCCACGATCGCTGGTTCGTCTCCCGCCTCGCCAACCGCATCGTGGAAATCACCCCGGATGGGATCACCGACTATCGGGGCTCCTACGACGAGTACGTGCACGCGTGCGGGGACGACCACCTGGACGTGGACCGGGTGGTCCTCAAGGCACGGTCGGAGAAGAAGGCCAGGAAGTCGGAGGGCGCCTCGCGACGCGACGATCAGGGGGACCGCAAAGCCAGGGCGGCCCGGGCCGAGATCGAGCGAAGGGTGGAAGAGGTGACGGAAGAGATCGAGGAGATCGAGGGAAGGATCGCCGACATCGACCGGACCTTCGCCGACCCCGCGTTCTACGACCGGGCCGGGCCGGAGGAAACCCGCCGGCTGGAGACGGAACGGGCCGACCTCCAGGAGAAGCTCGAGGCCCGGCTGGCGTTGTGGGAGCGCCTCGAGCGGTCACTCTCCGCACCGTCCTGAGCGGAGCGGGCTGCGGTTCAGTTCGTGCGCTCGACCGCGTACAGGGAAGGCATCCAGTGCGCCCGGAAGACGTACGTGTTGTCGATTCCCGTCAGCTCCCACGCGCGTTCTCCCGTCTCCGTCACCTCCACCACTCGGCCCGCCCGTCCGAAAGAGACCAGGGCGCCGCCCGAGGGCAGCACATCCGTGCCGCCGCCGACGGGCGTGTAGACGGAAGGGCCGTCCACGTACTCCAAGATCAGCGTGGCCGTCATCGCTTGCTCATCGATCCGGTACCGAACGAGCCGGCTCGGGGCCACGTCGCCGTTGTCGAGGAGCTGGATCACCCCCGGGCCGACGACCCGCAGGCCGTGCTGGCGCTCGAAGCTCCCCTTCGGATCGTCGATGAAGGTGAACTGGTTCGCCTGACCCCCTCCGAACCGCCAGATGACCTCACCGGTCTCGGCGTCGATCTTCGTCACCTCGTCCAGCTCGCGCCACGACATCAGCAGGCTCCCGTCGGTGTCGAACGCGATCGCGTTTCCATGCGTCACGTTGATCGCCGAAGCGCCCGGAATGATCTCGGGATCGATATCGCTGAGTTCGAAGTGATCCGCCGAGTTCCACTCCCAGACGAGCTCGCCGGCCGGGCTGATGCTCTGTACCACCGTCCAGTCCAGTTCGACCTCAGCGAGACCCCCGAGCGCCGTGAGGTCGGCGACCCGCCGATCGTGGCACATCACCCAGGATCGCCCGCTCGCCTCGATCCGGACTTCGTGAAAGCGGGTCTCGTCCCGCCCCACGCAGCGAAGGCGAGAGCTCTCCCGTCCCAGCTCGTCGAGCACCCGGAACTCCTGGACCTGCGTGTCCCTTCCGAGCAGGGTGTAAGAGCCGTCGGGGTGAACCTGGAAGCTGTTCAGAACCGGATCGGGAGCCGACAGATACCATACGACGCGCCCCTCGTGATCGAGGATCACGGGGCCTTCCGGCAGAGACAGGGCCACGAAGCCGCCGTCGGGTCCGCTGCCGGCCGGCACGGCCGCCGGAATCCACTCGGGAAGCGACCCGGTCGAGAAGGAGAGCGTGTCGACGGCGTGCGCGACTCCGCCCGTCAGGAGGCGGATCTCCAACCGGTAGTCGCTGTCGGCCCGCAGCCCGAGGACGGCTGACGAGGCTTCGCCACCCGAGTCGAACGGCACGGGAGGCGTGTCCTGTTCGGCCGCTTCACCGTCCCGCCAGGTGCGCACCACCATGGAATCGGCTCCGGTGGCGCTCACGTTCACGACCGCGCTCAGCACGTTCGCGCTCACTGCGGACACGGCGCCCGACAGGTAACGCGGCTCCGTCGGATCGGGGTCCGGATCCGGGCCCGGGCCTCCGTTTCCCGGCCCGGTCGGGTCATCGCCCCCACACCCCGCCAACCACACTACGAGCACGGGCCACCACCCGCGAACGAGCCTGCGTGTTCTGTTCAGATTCCTTCAGCCGGTCTCGGGTTCACGACACCGCGGGCATATCCCGCGACATCGGGGGCGACAAGCTACCACCGACACCGCCACGGCGCATCGTGCTCCACCCTCGCCTCCCTCCCCTCGCCCTCCCCGGCGTCGTCAGTCCCTCAGCACCCCGACCCGGACGGCCGAAGGCCGGTCGGCATCGTGGTAGATCCGCTGCGTCGCCTTCTGGAAATCCTCCTCACCCGCCTCGTAGATGTTCACGAAGGTCTGGGGGTTCCGGTCGACGAGCGGAAACCAGGAGTTCTGGACCTGGATCATGATCCGGTGGCCCGGCTCGAAGGTGTGCAGCACCGCCGGAATCTCGAACCGGACGCGGGTCACCTCCCCGGGTGCGAACGGTTCGGGCTCGGACAGGCTGTTGCGGTACCGGCCGCGCAGCACCTCCCCCCGGACCAGCATCTGGTAGCCGGCCATCGGGACGTCCTTGTCGTTCTCGGGATAGTCGCGGAGATCGTCGGGAAACACGTCGATGAGCTTGACCACGTAATCCGCATCGGTACCGGTCGTACTCACCCACAGATCCGCTGCGATCGGACCGGCGAGCGTCACGGCCTCCTCCAGGATCTCGGACTCGTAGACCATCACGTCCGGCCGGCGGGCCGCGAAGCGCTGATCGTCCG
>NZ_JBZQEK010000051.1:0-68292 GCF_058719085.1 Candidatus Benthicola sp. | reverse complement strand
CTCAGAAGGTCGTCGACCAACCGATCAGGACGGTCCTTCGCGGCTGGGGACGGAAGAACGCCGCATTCGAGAACTCGGCGTACAGCTCATCCGTGAAGTTCTCCACGCTGGCCGTGACGTAGTGGGACGTGCGACCGATCTGCGCGATCCGGAAGCCGGCCCGCACGCTGTGCACGTTGAACGACGGAAGCGTGAAACCGACGGCGGGATCCATGATCTGCCTCTTACAGGCTTCGTTCGAATCCTCGCAGATGGTGCTCTCGCCCTGCCATCGGAAATCGTACGTGGCCCACCACCGTCCGCTGGGCCGGCGGTACGTCAGGTCCCCGTTCAGCCGCGTGCGGTAGCTGTCCGCGATGGGACTGTTCTCGTCCAGGCCGTCCTCGGCGTCGAGGAAGCTGAAGCTGGCGCCCAGCTCCAGCCCGGGAATGAAGGCGTACCGGCCTCCGATCTCGAAGCCTCGAAACAGCAGCTGACCCACGTTGACGTTCTGGAACACATCCAGCCCATCGATCACCGAATCGGTGACGGCTCGGATCTGAATGGCGTCGTTGATCTCATTGCGGAACACGAACGCCTCGAACGACACGTTGTCGCGGGCGTACTTGAGACCGAGGTCCACGTTGATGCTGGTTTCCGATCCGAGGTTCGTGTTCGGGACCAGGTAGCCCGATCCTTCCGGTGTCGGGCCGTTGAAGTACAGCTCGATGATGTTGGGGGCCCGGAAGCCGCGGCCCACGGTGCCCACGAGGTTCAGGGACGGCACGATCTCCCACAGAGCGTTTGCCGAGGCGACGAAGGTGGACTTGCTGTTCGTGATGCCCACCACGAGCGGATCGTCCAGGTTCTCGGTCGGCTCGGTCTGGGACTCGGTGTGCTGCCACCGGGCGCCCAGGACGAGGGAGAACCTCTGGTGGAACTTCAGGTCGCCCTGGGCGAAGGCGCCGAACCGGTCGTAGGTGGCGTTCGGGACGTTGGGCGTCTCGCTCACCTCCGGGGGAATCGGGAACGGAGCACCCGAGATCTCGCTGACCGTCAAGTCGGTGTTCTCCGAGTCATCGTGATAGTAGTCGACGCCGTACGTCAGCAGGTGCCGCCCTCCGAAGAGCTTGGCAGCCTCCACCCGGGTTCCGAACGTCGACACGTTCGTGTAGTTCTGCGAGTTGATGTCGAGAATGCCGGTCGCGCCCGGACCGAACGGGATCTCGATGTTGCCGATCTGCTGAGCGAGCTCACGCTCGTTGTCCATGTAGAAGGCGCTCACGTCCAGACGGTCGGCGACGCCCCACGAGAGGTTCTCCCCGCGATACCCGCCCGAGAACTTCGTCACGCTCTGGTCGGGATACTGGATGACGATCGATACGGCGTCGGGGGTGCCCAGGTCGTCGTTCGACACGTACCCGAAGCCCGCATCCTTGGCCGTGTAGTAGGCGCCCTTGGCGTACACGCTGTGGTTCGGGTTGAAGCTGTAGTCGATCAGGAGGCTGTAGTTCTGGTCCTCGACCCCCGTGTCGTTGACTTCCGCGTTGCCGTTCAGAGTGATGTCGCCGAAGCTGCCCGACGGAGCGAAGTAGTTCCCCGCGTTCCGGTACGAGCCGGTGCCGCGGAATCCGAACTTGCCGATTCTTCCGTACAGGTCGACGGTGGGTCGGAGCTGCTCCCCTTCGTCTCGATAGAGGAACGTCACTCGACCGCCATACGTGTCGCCGCCACTCAAAGACGGAACGTTCGAGGTCCGCATGTTGACCACGCCGCCGATGGCATCCGATCCGTACAGCACGGAGGCGGGGCCGCGGACGACCTCCAGCTGGGACATGCTGTTCACGTCCACGATGGCGGGAAGCTCGCCGAAGTCCTGCTGGCGGCGCGCATTGTTCATCCGCAGCCCGTCCTCGAGAAGCAGGATGCGCTGACCGCGCTGGCCGCGGATCGTGGGACGGGTCTGGTTCGCGCCGACTCCGTTGACGTCGATGCCCGGCAGCGACTTGAGGATGTCCGACGCCGTGTTCGGCGACACGACCCGAAGTGCCACCGTGTCGAGTACGGAGACGGGGGCCGCGATCACGAACAGTTTCTCGGGCTCCCGGGTGGCGGTGACGGCGATCGGCTGCATGACGACCGGCCGTGGCTTCGTGGCCGCGCTGTCCGGCTGGTTTTCGGGAGCTTCCTGCGAAGAGACAGATGAAGGATCGGCGAAGAGGAGAGCGGCGAGGAGTGCGAACCGTCGAACGCCTCGAGATCCTCCCGCCGGCGAAGCGGGTGAAGTAAACACGTTGACCTCCATGACGCCCTTTGGGGGGCCTGTTGCGAGTCGGCGGAGGGCCCGGAGGCCCCCCGGCCGGACTCAAAAGGAGAGCGTGATCGGAGAGTACCGGCCGGCGGGTGGGACGAAAATTCGCATTTCTACTGAGGAGTGGTCCGAAATTCTACGGAGCGGGTCAATATGGCCCAACCGTCGCGTGTGTCGTGGCCAGAACGGCGGTCGAGCCCTCAGGAATAGGGGGCCGCGTCGTCCAGCAGGCCGGCGTCGAGCGCGAAGCGCGTCAGGCCGGCGACCGTGCGGATATCCAGCTTCCGCATCAGGCTCTCCCGGTGGCTCTCGACCGTGCGACGGCTGATGCCCAGGTCCGCGGCGATCTGCTTGTTGCTACGGCCCGAGGCGATGCCCTTGAGCACATCCAGCTCCCGGGCGGTCAGCGCGTCGAGGCCCGGCGCCTGGGGCTCGTCACCGCGAAGTCCCGCCGCCAGCCGGGCGGCCACCGCGGAGGTGAAGTAGGAGCTGCCCGAGTGGACCGTCCGGATCGCCTCGCGAAGCTGCGCCGGCCCCGCTTCGTCCTTGAGCAGGTACCCGTGCGCCCCGGCCCGGACGGCCCGCATCACGTACTCCGCGTCGTCGTGCATGCTCAGGATGAGGACGCGGATGGAGGGCAGCTCGGCCTGGAGGCGCAGGGTGATCTCGAAGCCGGAGGCTCCGGGCATCGTGATGTCGAGGACCGCCACGTCCGGGCGGTGCTCCCGGGCCAGCTCCATGGCTTCCTCGCCATCGGAGGCCTCTGCGACGACCTGGAAATCGGTCTCTTCCTCCAGCACGCGGCGAATCCCTTCGCGCACGAGAGCATGATCGTCCGCCAGCAGAATCCGTACGCCCTCTCCGCTCATGCTCCAGCCTCCGGGTTTCGCGGCGATTCCGATCGCCCGTCGTCCGTCGCCCCGCCGCCTCCGGACGCGGCGGGCAGTCGTATCACGAGCTCGGCCCCACCTTCCTCCGGGTCCGAAAGCTCGACGGCCCCTCCGAGTGACGCGACCCGCTCGCGCATGCCGAGTACCCCGGTGCGCGACCGCAGGTGCTCTTCGGCTGGACGGCCTGCCTCGAGCCCCTTTCCGTCGTCCCGCACCGTGAGCACCAGCTCACCGTCGCCCCGCATGAGGGTGACCGTCACGGCGCTCGCCCCGGAATGACGGGCCACGTTCGAAAGCCCTTCCTGCATCGTCCGGAACAGGGCGAGCTCGGATTCCGGGCTGAGCACCGGCAGGGGCCCGTGGACCGCCAGCACGGTCGCGATGCCGGTCCGCGACTCGAAGTCGTCCGCCAGGGCCTGAAGGGCAGGCTGCAGGCCGAGGTCATCGAGGAGAGACGGTCGGAGGCGGCGCGCGACTTCGCGGATGCTCCGGATGCCGGAGCCGACGAGGTCCAGCGCACGGTCGAGCGCCGGTCCCTGCTCCGGGGTCGCCGACTCCCTGAGAAGCCCGAGCTGCAGCTTCACCGCCGCGAACACCTGGGCGCTCTCGTCATGGAGCTCCCGGGACAGGCGACGACGCTCCTCCTCGTGCTGCTCCACCATCCGCGCCGCGAGGCGCTCGAGGTCCTGCGTTCGGTCTTCGAGGCGCTGCATGAGGTCCGCGTTCGCAAGGGCGCCGCCCACCTGGTGACCGAGCGCCACCAGGAACCGGTTGTCGAGAACCGTGAGCGGGTCCTGCGCGCTGCCCGCTACGAGCAGTGCCCCACGGACCTCCTCCCCGAGGAAGACGGGAAGCGCCGCCACGTACGGGTGGGTCTCATCGGCCAGCACCTCCGACCAGCCCCGCATCACCTCCGGCTGGCCCGACTCGATCACCCGGCCGATCGCCTCGCTCGCCTTCCCGGTGGGACTGGAGCCTTCCCATGCCGTGCACACTCCGAGTCCGCGCACCACCGTACCGGTCGACACCAGGTACATGGCGCTCCCCCGAACTCCGGGAAGGGTGAGGGGGCGTGCCAGGAGCGCCTTCAGCACGCCGTCTTCGTCCCGTCCGCTCTGCAGGTCCGCCGACAGCGACGAGAGCACCGAGAGGCCCCGGTACTGGTCCTCGACGACCAGGAGGAGGATGGCGGCCCCGATGGCCAGCTCGAACACGATGTCGAGGTAGTAGCCCCACGGGTTCCAGGCCCCGCGGGCCCGGAGGAACGGGTAGTCGAGGTGGTGCAGGCTCCACAGGAAGAAGGCCCCGGCCATCAGCGCGGCCGGCACGGATCCGATCTGGCGATGGTGTCGCCAGAGGACCACGCCCGTCCACAGCGTGGCCAGACTCAGGAAGACCACCGCGGGCCCGGCGGCGAGCATGAAGCTCTCGAGTCGGTAGATCGCGATGTAGGACCACACCGGCGGGAACAGCACGAGGACCCAGTAGGATCGACGCCACTGCAGCCGCTGGGAGAACACCAGAGCCGACCACAGGAAGGTCAGCGCCGTCCAGCCGGTGAGAACCTGGTGCCAGTAGAGCAGGCTCCAGAGCTGCGTGACCAGGAAGAAGATGATCACGACGAGTCGAAGGGAGTACAGCCACCAGGCGAGGGCCCACAGGGCGAAGTACGGCTTCCGGTAACGCGCGTACAGGTAGCCGCAGACCATCACGAGACCGAAGGTGATCCCGGTCTGCAGGAAGGCCGCGGCGAGCTCGGTCGTATCGTGCGGGGACACCGCCATCTGCTGCATGCGCCCTAACAGAAGCTGGCGCCCCGGGTCTCGCAAGCACCCGTCGAATCCCTATATTCCGCCTGAACGGGCCCACGCCGGCCACCTTTCACCTCGAAGCCCCGGAGAGCGAACGTGCTCGACCTCCTCCTGCTCAGCACTTCCACCGTCCATGGCAGCGGCTTCCTCGAATACGCGAGGGAGGCGATCGGCGAGTTCCTGGCCGGACGCCAGTCGGTCGTCTTCGTTCCGTTCGCGCGGCCCGGCGGCGCGTCGCACGA
The DNA here is from genome assembly GCF_058719085.1 of Candidatus Benthicola sp. Lineage (NCBI taxonomy): Bacteria > Pseudomonadati > Gemmatimonadota > Gemmatimonadia > Candidatus Palauibacterales > Candidatus Palauibacteraceae > Candidatus Benthicola > Candidatus Benthicola sp. The sequence goes on along the minus strand of NZ_JBZQEK010000051.1, from coordinate 63,059 downwards.
GGCCTACACCGATCTCGTGCGAACCCCTCTCGCCGAGCTCGGCCTCTCGGTCACGGGCCTCGACGAAACGGACGACCCGGCGCAGGCCATCCGCAGCGCGGAGTCCGTGTTCGTGGGAGGTGGGAACACCTTCGTCCTCCTGCGCGCCCTGTACCGGCTGGAGCTGATGGACGTCCTGCGCGAGCGGGCGCGGAGCGGCATGCCCTACATGGGATCCAGCGCCGGTTCCAACCTGGCCGGACTCACGATCGGGACCACCAACGACATGCCGATCGTGGAGCCGCCGAGCTTCGATGCCCTCGGGCTGGTGCCCTTCAACCTCAACCCGCACTACCTGGATCCGGATCCCGGCTCGACGCACATGGGTGAAACGCGGGAAACCCGCATCCGCGAGTTTCATCACTTCAACGCGCAGCCCGTTCTCGGCCTCCGGGAAGGGGCCATGTTGCGCGTGATGGACCGCGAGGCCCGTGTCACGGGAGCGCGGGGAGCGCGCCTGTTCCGATCGGGCAAGGCGCCGCAGGAGGTGGAGGCGGGCGGCGACGTGTCCTTCCTGCTCGGCTGAGACGGCCGGCGATCGCCGGAAACGGCCCGGTCACATCCTCCATTCGATGCCGATGACCGGGATCACCGGGACGGCGCCGAAGGCCCGCGGGGTCGGGTCGGACGCCCGATCGAACTGGTAGAACAGGGCATCCGGCCGGTCGAGGACGTTGATGATCCGCACGTACGGATAGAAGCGGGTCGGACGCCCGAACAGATGGCTGTCGAGTCGGGCGCTCGCCCGGAGGTTGAGGCGCAGGTACGAGCCCTCGGGCACGGTGACCAGGATCGACGGGATCGACACGGGCGGCTCGCCGGGCACCGCGGAGAAGGACGCTCTCGAAGCGCCGCGTTCCGGCGATGGCGGCGGGGCGACGGAGAGGCTCGAGGGCCCCGGTCGGGGGATCTCGCCGAACTCCAGCCCGGCTCCGTACGCCACGTCGGCCTCGAACTGAACCCCCCTGCCGAGGTCCGCCGTCGCCCCGGCCTGCAGGAAGTGTCTCCCGGAGAAGATGTCCGTTCGCTGCCCCTGCACCAGCTCGGTCCACGCCCAGGCCATGGAGTAGCTGGCCCACAGAACGGTGCGACCCGCCGGACGGGCGAACCACAGGTCGAAGCCGGCGTTCTGAAGATCGGCTCCGCCGAGGACCGGTAGCCCGCGCGAGGTCTTCCAGAAGCCCTGGAGACCCAGCTGTTCGCCCGGCGCACCGGATTGCGCGAAGCCGATGACCAGGTGGGACGCCCCGGCGGGCGATATCGTCGTGAACACCGCCCCGAGCTGCTGTGCCTCGGTCGAGGCGAGGAGCGCGGCGGACGCAGACCCCGAGGTATCCGGAGTCACCACCAGCTGATGGTACTGGCCGGCCGACACGGTCACGAGGAGGTCCGGCGAGGCGTTCCACTCGAGGCGAGCCCGGGGCGACAGGGCCCCTCCGAGGCGGCCGGAATACAGGTTGCCCCGAATGCCGGCTGACAGGCGCAGCCCTCGGGCGACCCGCACCCCGGCGTCGAAGTAGCCCGCGAGCGCGACGGCGGAGTTGTCCTGCTCGAACGCGACCGGCGTGGCCCCAGCGCCCTCGGAGAAAGTCGTCGACAGGGCGAGACGGTCCAGATGAAGCCCGAACCCGTACCCGATGCGCTGCCGCTCGCCGAGGACGTCGAGCGTGACCCGGGTTCGCCGCGTCGTGCCCGAAGCGACCACCGGGTTCGACGATCCGATCGGCAGACGGTTGCGGAATGCGCCCGAGGACACGCCGGCCTCCAGCAGACCCACGTCCAGCCGGCTCCGGTACCGGATCGACCCGGCCGTGTTTCCCCACTCCGGCGAAGGGTCGAGACCGCGCGAGTCCGGCAGGGCCACGCTCTCGCGGTTCCAGAAGCCGGTCACCAGAAGCGTGTCCGTGCCGGACAGACCCAGGTCGACCCGGGCCAGGGCGTCCGCGTACCGCTGCGGAAACCTCCCGTCGACGAACGGACCCGACGCGCCTCCGTGCAGGCTGCGGGCCGCGAGCGAGGCACGCGCCGGACCTCCGCCGGAACGAACGATGGCGCCCGCGGAGACGAGATCGACGTACGCGGCGGCCGTCATGGGCCCCTCGGGGCTTCCCGAGCTCTCGATGCTGAGGATCTCGGACAGCCCTCCGTCGAACCGCGCCGGCGCGCCTCCCTGCCAACGGATCGCGCCCGACACCGTCGGCGGAAGCCCCGGATCGAGGAGTCCGCCGAGCTGCATCGGGGAATGCACCGGGGCCCCGTCGAGCAGGACCAGGTCGAGGGCCGTTCCCGAGCCGCGTACGAACAGCACGTTGTCGGCCGAAGGCGGGCTCGAGGTGAGAGCCAGCGCGGTCGCCGCGATCCCGGTCTCCGAGATCCCCGGAGAGGCATCGAGGAGCCGCACGACGGCCGTTCCGGTGGCCGGGACGAGGTCGGAGGAGAGCTCGGGCGGGCTGCGGGCTGCGTCCGCCGTCCCTTCGGCCGCGACGGGCGGAAGCTCCACGGGATGCAGCGTCAGGATGAAGTCGACGGCGAGATGGCCGCTCTCGGGCAACGTCAACACGACTTCCAGGGAGGAGTGCCCGATGATCGAGGCACGGATTCGGTGCTCCCCCGGCGGGATCGCGTCGAGGAGATACCGTCCCTCCCGGTCGGTGATGGCGACGCGATCGAGATCCGCGATCCGTACGACCGCTCCCGCGAGGGGCGAGTCGTCGCCGGCACCCCGGACCTGACCCCGGACGGACCCTTCCGGGCCGGCCTGCACCGCCAGTCCGATGCCCGCCACGACCGCCAGCAGGCCCGTCATTCCCCACCCCGAGTCTGTGTCCGGCCGGTCAGCCCCCGATCCGGAACTTCACGTCGCCGCGCAGCGAGTCCATGGCCGGCCACTCGAGAACCAGGCGACCGCCCTCGAGCCGCACCGCTTCCTCGCCGTCGACTTCGACGACGGCGTCGCGGGCCGATCGGGGCAGTTCTACCCATATCTCGCCTTCCGCCTGGCCGATCACCTCGAGCACCCCCGGACCGGTCACGAACCGCGGGGTCTGCACCGCTCGCTCCACCCGAACCGACGCTCGAGACGCGTCGGTGAGCCTCACATGTACAGTACTGTTCTCGCCGAAGCCCCGCAGCCGGACCGCGACCGCACCGGCGACCGGCTCCGCCGATATTCCGGTGACCGGCATCGGCGCCGGAGAACTCTCGACCGGTGGCTCCACTTCCAGGGCCGGCGCCTCCACTCCCGCCTCCGGCACGGCCAGACCTTCCAGCCAGTCCCGAACCGGCGACCCGGGAACGAGCGCCGCGGCCGCACCGGCCGCCACCAGAACGAGGCCTGCGGCGCGGGCCAGCGACCAGCCCGTCGCCCGAACCGAATGGCGACGCACGGCCGAGAGCGCCGCCATCACCGGGAGCGGACCCGGGTCCGCGAGGTTCGCCGCCTCGTCATCCAGCATCAGCAGGGCACGCGAGAAGCCGTCCGACTGCCCGCGCAGGATATCCGCGAGGGCAGCGCAGTCGGCGCACGTATCCAGGTGGTCCCGTACCCCGGACCCGGCTTCCGGCTCCAGCTCGCCGTCGAGCCAGGCCTGCATCCGTCCTTCATCTGGGTGCGGCATCGGTCTCTCCCACGGCCTCCCAGGCCGCGCTGAACCTCTTGAGCGCTCTGGCCACGAGCGCGCCGACCGACGTCGATCGGACTCCGATCGCCTCTGCGATCTCCGCGTATCGAAAACCCTCTTCTCTCATCAGCAGCATCTGGCGGTCACGCTCCGAGAGCCTCTCCAGCGCCTTCCGAACCGCGGCGATCCGCTCCGTCCGCTCTACTTCCTCCAGCGGTGTCCGCACGGACTCGGGCGGTTCTCGCTTCGCGACCCTCAACCGCCGCCTCCGTTCCTTCTTTCTCACCCGATCGCGGGCGAGATTGGTCGCCACCACGAAGATCCACGGCCGAACCTCGTCCCGCGGCAGATCGTGCTCCATGAGGCGCAGGAACGCGTCGTGGACGATGTCGGCCGCCGCATCCGAATCGCCCCCCGTGAACCGGTGCAGATATCGCACCAGCGAGGGATACAGCTCGCGGTAGATCTCCTGGAAGTCCTCCGAATTCATCGGGACTCCATCCTCCGGGTGAGAACCGCTCGAGTGCCCCGCCCTGGTGGGCACGGGCGTGCATGGCTGCACCCGGACCGCTACCCAAGAACGCCCGAGGAGTGCCCGAAGTGACAGTCAGGAAGCCAAACCGGCCGTCCGCGAGGGGGCGGAACGGCCGGCAGGGCATCCACCGCGACGGCGGTGGAGGACGGGCGGGACGCGCCTGTCTATTCGACGAGGCGAAGCACCTTGAACAGCGGTCCGGCGGTGGTGGCCTCGTCCGGGGCGGCCGGCTTGATACCCGTGTAGCCGAGCCACCGGCCGTACACCGTCTTGCCCTGGATATCCTCGACGAAGATCCCCGCGAAATTCGTGAAGGTGAACGGCTTGGCACCGAGATCCGGCTCCTCCCGCGGATCGAACAGGGGCACCGGTCGAATGCGCGGGCTCTGCCGGCACTTCGTCGCATCGGTGCTGGCCTGGTAGCCGTCGCTCACCACGCAGTTCATGACCGTGTTCCAGCGTGCGGTCGGATCCAGGTCGATCAGGTCCTTGAAGCCCTGCATCGTCGGTCCGGACATGTTGCCGGGCTCCGTGTCCACCTGGATCCCGACGAAGAACAGGATCGAGGGGTCCACGCAGCTGTTGATGTTGGTCCGGTAGTCGGCCGCACCCATCTGGCCCGGTGGACGCCACGGATAGTACCAGCTGGGGTTGATGCCGGACGAGGCATCATTCGACTTGAGCGGAATCTGCTTCCCGAGGTCGGCCTCGGAGTAGCCCGTGAACCCCTCGTTGTATCGAACCGGATTGGAGTCCGGCTCGATCCAGGGCAGGTAGTAGTCGCCGTCCTCGGGATCGTAGCTGGACTCGTCGTTGCCCGGTCCTCCCGCCTCGTGCCAGCGGTCGGGCACGGCGATCGGCAACAGACACTGAATGCCCCCCGCCGGAGCCGCCTCCGCCGTGGCCATCGCGGCGATGTTGACTTCGTTGATCCCGAACACCCGGGCGAAGAAGGTGGGAATCGCGTTGCCCCGTTCGCGGTTTCGGTACACCCACACGCTCACCTTCAGCGCATCCCGATCGATCGCGATGTCCCCATCCTCCAGCTGAACGGCGTCGAACCGGACGTCGTTGTACGACGCGAAGTCCGTCGCCAGCTGCCGGGCCAGCAGCTCGTTGCCCGGTGATCCGATGAAGGCGCCCGCGCCGGCCAGCGCCGCCGCATCCGCCGCCCGCTGGGCCTCGAGCCGCGCGGTCGTCATCAGGCCCACGTCGACGGCCAGGGCCACCACGGAGGTCAGCGCCAGCATGCCGCCGGCGACCACGATCAGCACCGCCCCGCGTTGCTCGCGGAACTTGCTCTTCAGTGCGTCGATTCGAGTCGAAATCGAGTCCCTCATGTCGTCTCCCCCCGCTTCCGGGTCCGGATGGCCATCTCGTGCAGGTGCACGTCCTCGGGCGGGGATACGGGCGAGAATCGTGCAAGCGCGGCGGAAGCCGGGTCATGCCAGACTGGCATTTGCCTAAAGTGTTTCGCGCGATCGCTTTACGGGATTCACACCAGCCGCGCTCACGCCGCGGAAGATGGCTCGGAAGGCAAAGAGTGCAGCAATCCGGTGGAGCATCCTGCAGGGAGTATCGTCCAGAACGCCCTGCATTTCACATGATTTGTGCGGACACGGACGGGTAAGAACGACGCATGAGTGCCGCGAAACGCACTATTTGACGAGCAGCACCGGCACTTGCGAGAGCATGGCGACCTGGTGGCTGAGGGTGGCGAAACCAGTCGGAGCTTCGACCGGATCCAGACGGCGCGAGCTCATCACGATCAGCTCCGATTCGTTCTCGGTCGCGAAGGCGAGGATCTCGCGGAGTCGGTTCCCATAGCAGATCCTCTGCACGATGGCGACGCCGCTCTCCGACACGGGCTCCGCCATGCGGTCCATCTCCCGCTGGGCCCGATCGTGCAGTCGCTGGTAGAAGTCCTCGAGCTCGTCGAAGGGGAGGTCCAGCGTCTCGATCACGTGAAGCAGCGTCACCTCGCCGGGGTCTCCCGCCAGCCGGGACGCCATGCGGAGCGCCCTGTGATTCCGATCGGTCAGGTCCACGGGCACGAGAACACGATCGAACATGCCTGTCCTCCTCCGGTTCTTCAGAGCTTCGGTGCGAACTCCAGGTTGAACCCGAGCACGAGGGTGAGCCTCCAGAAGCTGCCCTCCGGGTTGTCGCCCAGCAGGAGGCTGTCCACGTCGGTGCCGGGGATCAGGTCGAGCTGCTCTAGGTCGTCCTGCGAGCCGAACTTGTAGGTCAGCCCGACGGTGAACTCGGACCGGCCGACCGAGAAGATGGCCCCCGCACCCGCCGTCCACAGGTTCCAGGGCGTGGTGGTGGTGACCGAGCCATCCCCCATCTCGGCTCCCGTGAAGTCGGTGTATACGGTGCCGTAGCCCGAAAGCCTCTCGCTCCACTCCTTCTCGAACCCGAGGGCGATGTTCACCAGCCCCTTCATCACGTTGGTCACGTCGGGATCGAGCACCAGGCTCGAGTCCGTCTGCGCCCGGAAGGGCGTGGCGTCGAGAATCGTGACGTCGATGCGATCGAACCACTCGACCGCGGCGTGTCCCCGCCACCCGTCCCCGATGTACTCGACGCCCGCCGCGACCGCCCAGGAGGAAGCGTACCGGGCGGGCAGGGCGTCCTGGAAGGAGATCGCCACCGAATTCACGCCGGCGACCGTCCCGACGGACTGGGACTCCAGATTGCCGCTTCCGAACAGGTTCACGCTCGGGGTCGTGATCGCCAGCCCCGCGTTCCACCGCGAGAAGGAGGTCGCGAGGCCGACCTTCCACAGGAGCCGCCAGTTGTAGTAGTCGTACTGATCGAGCGACGACAGCACCTCTATCCCCTCGGCCTCGCGAAGGCTGAGAATACTTCCTCCGAAGCGTCCCCTCTGGCTGCGGTTGGCGACGAAGGTGCTGATGCCGAGCCCGAAGCTCCCGATCGGCTTGGACCAGGTCAGCCCCCCCCAGGACTCGCGCAGCCGGGTCTCGAGCGTCAGAGAGCCGGCGCCCGATTCGCTCGGCGGCAGCACCGGGACGAAGCTGGTGTCACTCTCCGTACCCCCCTCGTTGAAACGGTACTCGAGGTTGTGCCGCGTCAGGTAGGAATAGGCCAGCTTGCTGTCCCCGAGAAACCCGAACCGGATCTGGCCCGCGATCAGACCGGCCAGCACATCGAAGCTGGTGCTCGACGCCTGCGTGTCCTCGAGGAGCAACCCCTTGTAGGTGATGTTGTCGAGCTCGAACACGAAGCCGGTGAGGAGCGCCTCCGGTTCCTCCACCAGCGCCAGGCCCCCGGGATTGTAGTACACGGCGCTGAGGTCTCGGGAAGAGCCGATGACGGCCCCGCCAAGGAGCCGCGCCCGGTTGCCGTACTGATTGGTCCACCACTGGGAATCCTGCCCAATGAGCGGCGCGGGGAGGAGCAGGAGCGCGGTGACGACTGCGAACGAGCTTCGGAGACCGGCGCAGGCGTCCCGCGATGACCGGATCGATGGCAACCGGACCTCCGGTAATGGTGGTGGTGAGAAACGTGCTCCTCAAGGTAGTTTGGGGATCGTGCGGTCGCCACGCACGCCATCCACGACCGGGAGAGTCCTGTGCCCCACCTGGAGATCGAGAAGCAGGGAATCGGCCGGACCACGAGTCCCGGCGACCGCACGGCCGGAGAGTCGGGGTTTCGAGGGCTCATCGAGGAAGTCCAGCAGGACAGCACCCGGCGCCTGGGATGGATCGCCGGAGTGCTCCTGGTCGTGGGGCTTCTCGTCCTGGCCGCCCACTTCCTGCTTTCCGCGGAAGCGCAGGAGCACGTCGGCATCGACCTTCGGGCCCGGGTGGCGCTCATCGTCCTCAGCCTGATCGTTCTCGGCATGACGCGTTTCGGATCGCTTGCGCCCCGAGATTTCGTGGCCGTGGCCCTGCTCTTCGAGGTTGCGGTGGGGGCGATCCTGGCGACGGAGTTCCTGCACTGGCCGGCCATGGGAGAACAGGGCGATTTCCTCCTCGGTGTGCCGCGGACCACGCTCTGGGTCGTCTTCTTCGCCAACGTGGTTCCGCTTCGGCCTCGCGAGCACTTCCTGGGTGCGACCGTCGCCTCCCTGTTCATCGCCGTATGGTTCTTCGTGGGCGGCGAGGCCGCCGTGACCAGCGCCGCCCCGGGCGTGGCGGAGGAGATCCGAGGCCGGGGCCAGGAGCTGCTCCCGGACATCCTGCTCGCCATCACGGTCTGCGTCGGGCTCGCCTACTACTCCGCCCGCCGGGTGTACGGGCTGTCCCGGGCGCTGTCCCGGGCCCGCCGCATCGGGGCCTACGAGCTGACCGACCGGCTGGGCAGGGGCGGCATGGGCGAGGTGTGGAAGGCGCGACACCGGATGCTGGCCCGGCCGGCGGCGATCAAGCTCATCCGATCCGACCGCACGTCGGGCGGAACCCCGTCGGATGCGGATTACTACCTCGAGCGCTTCCAGCGCGAGGCGCAGGCGACCGCGAGCCTCCGGTCCCCTCACACCATCCAGATCTACGACTACGGGATCACACCCGACCGGTCCTTCTACTACGTCATGGAGCTGCTGGACGGGGAAGACCTCGACGGACTGATACGGGAGCACGGTCCGATGCCCCCGGGTCGTGTCGTCCACATCCTCCGCCAGATGTGTCACTCTCTCGCCGAGGCCCACGATGCGGGCCTGGTCCACCGCGACATCAAGCCGGCCAACGTGTTCCTGTGTCGGCAGGGGCGGGACCTCGACTGGGTCAAGGTGCTCGATTTCGGGCTCGTGAAGGATCTCCGGCCGTCCGAGTCGGCACACCTGACGCAGGTGGGAACGTTCGCCGGCACGCCCGCCTTCGGGTCCCCGGAGGCCGCGGCCGGAAAGGTGGATCAGGTGGGCCCCGCCTCCGACATCTACTCGGTCGGCTGCGTCGCCTACTGGCTGCTCACCGGGGAAACCGTGTTCCGGGCGAGCGGCGCCATGGAGATGCTGGCCTCGCACATCCGGGACGAGCCGGTCCCTCCGTCCGAACGGAGTCCTCTGGACCTGCCGGACGAGCTCGACGGGGTGATCCTGCGCTGCCTGGCGAAGGACCCGGAGCACAGGCTGGGCACCGCCGACGCCCTGGACGCGGAGCTCGAGCCGCTGCAGCAGAGGCTGGCCTGGTCCCAGGAGGACGCGCGCGCCTGGTGGGACGGCATCGGAAAGGGATCCGCGGAGTGAGCCCCGGGTGGTCGGGAGACCGCGGCGGGTCTCGGTTCGGCCGAGCCCGCGGTCTGTTGGTCCTCTTCACCTCCCTGCTACCGGTCGGGGTGCCGGTCTCCGCCCTGGCCCAGTCGGCACCCCCGAAGGCCACCGGTGAAGCTCGAGTTCTCTCGGACTCCGTCCGGCTGTCCCTGGTCACCATCCTGCCCGGTGACCAGGTCTATTCGATGTTCGGTCACAACGCCATCCGGGTGGTGGATCCGACCCGGGGGATCGACGTGGCCTACAACTACGGAACGTTCACCTTCGGGAATCCCATCCGGTTCGCCGCCCGCTTCGCCTACGGGGACCTGAACTACCGTCTCGACACGGCGGCGTACCGCCCATGGGCGGAGTACTACCGGGTGCGAGAGAACCGGCCGATCGTGGAACAGGTATTCGACCTGGACTCGGAGACGATCGAGGGCATCTATCGCTTCCTCGAGTGGAACGCCCTTCCCGAGAATGCCTACTACCGGTACGACTTCTACTTCGACAACTGCGCCACCCGCATCCGGGACCTGCTCGAAGAGGCGCTGGGAGAACGGCTCGTGCCCGCGAAGCGTGATCCCGGGGGCACGCTGCGCCAGCTTCTCGATCCCTACCTGGTCGGGCGCTCCTGGCTGCACTTCGCCATGGATGCCGGGCAGGGCCGACCGGCGGACATCTCCGCCACCTGGCGCTCGGCGCTCTTCCTTCCCGACCGGCTCGCCGAGTGGGTGGAGGAATCCAGCCTGATCACGGAGGACGGTCCGCGACCGCTGATCGCGACCACCGACAGCATCGGCTGGAACCGGGCCGAGCCGGCGCCCTCACGCGGGCTGAACTGGCCGGCCATCGTGATGTGCGCCCTCCTCGGGATCGTCGTGTGGCTGACCGCAGCCGACACGCGCCGGCGGACCGGCGGCAGAGCGTGGTTCGACGTTCCGTTCTTCCTGGTGCTCGGCGGGGCCGGCCTGTTGATCCTGTTCCTCTGGTTCGTGTCCCTGCACGAAGTGACCCGGGCGAACCTCAACCTGCTCTGGGCTCTCCCCACGGGCCCCGTGGTGGCCTGGCTGTGCTTGCGGTCCGCGGCAGGCCGCTGGGGGCTCATCCTGTTGATCCTGACGGCCGGGAGCGCCGGGCTCTTCGCGCTGGGATGGCCGTTCTGGACTCAGGAGTTGCCGCTCGCCACGCTGCCGCTCTCGGTCGCGGTGGCGCTTCGGGCGGGCGGGCTGGCCGTTCACGAGCGTCGTGCGCAGGCAGGCGGAACCGTCGGTTAGGGCTCCAGCCGGTCACGCAGGTCGGCGGTATACCGCTCCTCGAACCCTCCGGCAGGCGCCGATACGACGAAGAGAGCCGAGATCCCGAGACTCTCGGCCAGCTCCAGACCTTCATCCGGCCCGAGCACGCTCAGCGCCGTAGCCCAGGCGTCCGCCCGCGCCCCCTCCCGGTGGAGTACGCTGACCGAGAAGCCTCGCCACGGCACCGGTGCGCCAGTGCGCGGGTCGATGATGTGGCCCAGCTTCCGCCCTTCCACCTCCACCATATTCCGATAGTCCCCGGATGTGGCCACCGCCTCATCGCGCAGCTCGATGACCCGGAAGAGGGAACGCTCGCCGGGCACCGGCGCCTCGACCCCCACCCGCCAGGCCTCCCCGCTCGGACGGAAACCGCTGGCCTTCACCTCTCCACCCACCTCGAGGGCGAAGGCGCTGCCCCCCATGCGGACGACGCCCTCCGCGGCCCGATCGAGAGCGTAGCCCTTGGCCACGGCGGACAGGTCCACCTGCGTCCCCGGGTGAGCCTTACGGGCCGTTCCCCGGTCTCGATCGACGCGTAGCAGGGCCGTCCCGACGCGGGAGCGAAGACGGGCCAGCTCATCGGCCGTGGGGACCCGAGTCCGCGCCGTGTCTCCGGAGTCCGGCCCGAACCCCCAGGCCGTCACCAGCGGCGCCACGGTCACATCGAGAGCCCCACCGGAGGCGCGCGCCACATCGAGGGCGATGGCCAGGACCTCGAGCGTCTGCGGAGAAAGAACGATCGCAGTCGTCTCGGCGGACCGGTTGAATCGGGAGAGCTCCGAGGTCGAGTCCCAGGTGGACATGAGGCTCTCGACGCCGTCGAGCCGCGTCTGAACGGTGTCTCCGATGGCCTCCACCCACGCCGGTGGGGACCCTTCGGGCAGGGACAGTCGCAGGTGCCACGTCGTCCCCATGGTGGCGCCGGCGAGCTCGTAGAGCCGCAAGGACCGCTCACCGTAGAAGGTGCGTCCCGCCAGCGTGCCCAGCGCCACCATCGCCAGGAGCGCCGCCAGCAGCCAGGGCCAGCGGCTTCGATTCACCCGGCCAGCGTGGCGACCATCACGGCCTTGATCGTGTGTACCCGGTTCTCCGCCTGGTCGAACACGACGGAGGCGGGGGATTCGAAGACCTCCTCGGTGACCTCCATGCCGTCGAGGCCGTATTCCTCGTAGATCTTCTCGCCCACGCCCGTCTCCCGGTTGTGGAACGCCGGAAGGCAGTGGAGGAACTTCGCGTCCGGGTTCCCCGTGGCAGCCATGGCCGCGGCGTTGACCTGGTAGGGACGGAGGAGCGCGATCCTCTCGGCCCACTTCTCCGGGGGTTCTCCCATGGACACCCAGACATCCGTATAGAGGAAGTCCGCCCCGGCCACTCCTTCCTCCACCGTCTCCGTGAGGAGGATCTTCCCGCCCGTTTCCGAGGCCCACGCGAGGCAACGGTCGACCAGGGACTCCTCCGGCCACAGGCTGGAGGGCGCGCATAGCCGTACGTCCATTCCCAGCTTCGCCGCGCCGATCAGGAGAGAGTTCCCGACGTTGTTCCGGGCGTCCCCGAGGTAGCAGAAGGAGATCCTCTCCGCCGAGCGCCCCGTGTGCTCGATCATCGTCTGCACGTCGGCGAGCACCTGGGTCGGGTGGTATTCGTCCGTGAGCCCGTTCCACACCGGGACCCCGGCGTGCCGGGCCAGCGTCTCGACACGATCCTGTCCGAATCCGCGGTATTCGATCCCATCGTACATGCGTCCGAGAACCCGGGCCGTGTCCGCGACGGACTCCTTGTGGCCGATCTGCGTGCCCGTCGGACCGAGGTAGGTGACGTGGGCGCCCTGATCGTAGGCCGCTACTTCGAACGCGCACCGCGTGCGGGTGGAGGTCTTCTCGAAGATCAGCGCGATGTTCAGGCCCTCGAGCCTCCGGACCTCCCCTCCCTCTCGACGGGCCGTCTTCAGCTCGGCCGCCAGTTCCAGCAGATACCGGATTTCGGCCGGGGAGTAGTCGATCAGGGTCAGGAAGCTGCGGCCCCGCAGGTCGATGCCCATGCTGTCTCAGCCGTTACGTTGAGTGAAAAGGTCCGGCCGCTGATCGGCGCGAACCGCACGCGTGCGGATTCTCGCATCCGCCCGGTCACAGCGCCACCGATCATGGAAGGTAATCGGCCGCCTCCGCGGGAGGGTCGATCTCCTCGAGCGCTCCGTCCACGAACCGGAACTTCCTCCTGGCTTCCACGGAGGGACAGCACATCGGATCGCCGGGTCCGTGCATCGTCACGTCGAGCTCGATCGTGCCGTCCACGATGCGGATCCGCTTCGTCGGCACCCGGTCGCCGAGGAAGGTGCTCGCGGCCGCGTCCGGCTGTCCATCCCGGTTGAGCACGGGGACCAGATCGTGGAACGTCCCGCTTCCCCCCGTGTTGGTCGCCAGGATGACGGCCGCGTCCGGCACGGAGTCGCCGTCCAGGTCGCCGACCGCGTACTCCGGCAGCAGGAACACCACGACGCGGCGAGCCGTGTCCTCGTACATCCCGCCCTGCAGCCGCACGCTCCCCACCTCCACGTACGGGCTCGGGTACACGGCGGAGCGCAGCGCGGTAGCGGAGAGCTCCACGTCGGGCCGGAGCGGCGCCTCGGGCCCGCAGGCGGCCGGTGCCAGCGCGGCCACCGAGAGGAACACCACCGAGCGCCTTCCGCGTCCGACAGAGGAGGAGATCATCAGAACGTGTACCCGAGGCTGAACGTGAGTCCGTAGTCGTTCGAGGACGAGGCGGCATCCGGCGGACGACTGTCGTAGTCGTCGAAGCCGGACAGGCTGACCGTGAAGTCGTGGATCAGCTCGTAGGCAATTCGGAGGTTCGCGTCGATCCGCCACCGGCCCAGATCGTTCAGGATCGGCGTGACCGTCACGTCGGCGGAAATGTCCGTCTTCGGGCTGTCGAACACGAAGAACTCGAAGTCCGCCCCGATGGGGAGCTGAACGGTGTGGGCGCTGTTCTGCTCATCCGTGTAGTTCTCGTTCGCATACGCGAGGGCCGCCACGAGGAAGAACGCCATCCGGTTCGTGCGGACGAGGTCCCGGGCCGCTCCGAGGCCGACCGTCTCCCGAAGGCTGAGGCCCAGCTGCTGATTCTGCTCCAGGGATCCGTAGGCCAACGCGCTCCACCGGCCTCTGAACAGGCGCTGGCCTGTGAGCGTGAGGTTGTTCCTGCTGGTCAGATCCGATCCCGACTGCTGCTGGAAGTAGGTGCTCCCGCCGAGGCGACTGGCCCACCTCTCTCCCCGGTACTTCACCTCCAGCGCCCCGCTCAGCTTCCGGTTCGAATTGGCCCTCTGGAGGTCGAAGCCGAGGTCCACGTAGCCGTCGAGCCGGGTCCAGAATCCGGATCGGATTCTCGAGATGGCCACCACGTCGATCAGGCGAACGGTCACCGTGTCCGCCAGCACGACCAGCAGCTCGCCCGGCTGTTCGTTCGCTGCGAGCCGACCGAAGTAACGGCGCGCGAAGCGGTCCTCGACGTCGAAGTAGTTGCCGCTGGTCAGGTGGGCGACCTTGTCCCACTTCACGGAAAGGGTGCCCATGTCATCCGTCTTGTAGGTGAGCTTCCCGCGGTTCAGCTCCTTCACCTCTCCGGTGATGGCGTCCCCCCGGTACAGGACGAGGACATCCGTCTTCTGGGCGAGGAGAGGCGGCGCACCGGCGAGTGCCAGCGTGGCGAAGAGCGCCGCAGCGATTCGCCTTCGTCTTCGGGTCCGGGTTCTCTCGGTCACCGCGATGTCCCGGAAGCGGGGCGGCGAAGCGCCGCCCCATTCCGGATCGGGATCACGCGAGCGTGATGTCTTCGTCCAGGTACACGTCCTGGATGTGGTTGAGGAGCTTGACGCCTTCCGCCATCGGTCGCTGGAACGCCTTGCGACCGGAGATCAGGCCCGTGCCCCCGGCGCGCTTGTTGATCACGGCCGTCCGAACGGCGTCGGCGAAATCGTTGTCGCCGGAGGCCCCGCCGCTGTTGATCAGTCCCACCCGACCCATGTAGCAGTTCGCCACCTGGTACCGGCAGAGGTCGATCGGGTGATCGGTGGTGAGCTCTTCGTAGATCCGCTTGTCGAACTTCCCGAAGCTCACGCCGCCCTCGTTCATCGCGAGGTAGCCGCCGTTGTTCTCCGCGAGCTTCTGCTTCACGATGTCCGCCTGGATCGTCACCCCGAGGTGGTTGGCCTGACCCGTCAGGTCGGCGCTGACGTGGTAGTCCCGGTCCTTCTTGAACTCGCTGTTCCGCAGGTAACACCACAGGACGGTGCCCAGCCCGAGCTCGTGGGCGTACGCGAACGCTTCCGCCACCTCCGTGATCTGGCGGCTGCTCTCCGGCGACCCGAAATAGATCGTCGCCCCGACGGCCGCCGCTCCCATGTCGTAGGCCTGCTGAATGGTCCCGAAGAAGACCTGGTCGAAGCCGTTCGGGTACGTCAGGAGCTCGTTGTGGTTGAACTTCACCAGGAAGGGGATCCTGTGCGCGTACTTCCGCGCCACGGAGCCGAGCACGCCGAACGTGGATGCGACGGCGTTGCAGCCGCCCTCGATGGCCAGCTCCACGATCTTCGCCGGGTCGAAGTAGTCCGGGTTCTTGGCGAAGCTCGCGCCGCCGGAATGTTCGATCCCCTGGTCGACGGGGAGGATCGACACGTACCCCGTACCGGCGAGGCGACCACTCTGAAAGATCCACTCGAGGTTGCCGAGGGTGCGATTGTTCCGATCGGTGATCGCGTACACCCGGTCGACGAAGTCGGGCCCCGGGGCGTGCAGCCGGTGGCGCTCGATCCCCTGGCACGTGTGGTCGAGAAGATAGCCGGCGTCGTCACCGAGGAGGTCGAGAATCTGATCGTTCATCGTTCCATGCGCCTGTCTGTTCGGGAAACGTCAACCGACTCCGCCGTGCAGGGCGGACCGGGAGATTCTTCGTACATGTCCGGTCCAAGATGCGCCGGGCGTCCTCCGTTGGCAAAGCGCGCCGGGGCCGGCCGCTCGGGCCCAGACCCGGCGCCCCGCGGACGGATCAGCCGAGGTGCAGCGGATACCTCAGCATGGCGATCACGCCCCCGAGGAAGAGGGCGCCACCCATCACCAGAATGCCGGCCCGCACCCTCCGGTCGCCGAACTTCTGCTCGATGCCTCCGAAGAAGAGCACGGAGGCGAACACGACCGTGAGGAGTACGAAGCGATCCCCGTTCTCATCCGCCTCCCGCGCTTCCGCCCACTTCCGCTCCGATTCCGCCGTGGCCCTCGCCACGATCGAGTCCTCGGGAACCTGATACTCGGGCATGGCGAACGGATGAGGCGGCGCCTCGGGGTCGTTGCGGGGATCGGTCGCCAGCCACGCATCCACGGCCGTCTTCAGGTTGGGCGGGAAGCGCTCGGCGTAGAAGTCCGTGAGAAGATCGTTTCCGGTCGCCAGACCGTCGATCCACTCCATGAACACGGACACGTCCAGGTTCCTCCTCTGCTGGGCGAGGGCCGCGTGAAGATCCGCTTCCCGGCCGGCGCGCTGGGACTCGCCGAGCAGGAACGCCTGCTCGCCCCCCCACTCGGCCGACTGGTAGGCGCACCAGGCCGTCGCGACCGTGGCCACCGACATCAGCGTCGCGGAGACGATCTCCAGCACGCTCTCCCACCCCTGATTCGCGCGTTTCATCGCTCCCCTGACCGTCCCTCAGTACTCGATTCGATCGTCCTTCGCCGCCCAGCGGTCGAACGGTTCTCGGGCCCCGGCGACGGGTTGGTGAATCACCGGGTAGCGTCGCTGTCCGGCGGGCAGGCGGAAGTCATCGTAGATGTGGCTGTCGTCGAAACCGGCCGCCCGGGCCGCTTCGCGTCCGTTGGCGTAGTAGACGGCCTTCGGTCGCGCCCAGTAGACGGCGCCCAGGCACATCGGGCAGGGCTCGCTGCTCGTGTAGATCTCGCAGTCCCGCAGCTGGAAGGTCCCCAGTGCGCGGCAGGCGACCCGGATGGCCTCGATCTCGGCGTGCGCCGTCGGATCGTTGCTCGCCGTCACCCGGTTCCCCGCTCGCGCAATGATCTCGCCGTCACGCACGACGATGGCCCCGAACGGTCCTCCGCCCCGATCCACGCTATCCGACGCCACCCGGATCGCCTCCCGGAGGTAATACTCGCGATCCGCCTCGCTCATCCGCTCCTCCTGCCCAGGGTCCGGCCCGTGCCCGCCGGAGCAGCGCACGACACGGCTCGACCGCCGCCACAAAGCTAGGCCGCCGGTGTACACCGATCCAGTCGGCCGGGTCGGCCTGGCGGATTGTTGCTCAGCGGCCTTGCAGCGCACACACTTAACATGCTCGCCGCGCGGCGGTGCCGCGCCTACGCAACCCGGACAGGCGGACGGACGTGAGACGCGTCGAAGGCCTCTCCAAGCTCACCGGTCGGGAACGATACGTCGACGACCTGCCCGCCGACGGTGCTCTGTGGGGGGCCACGGTGCGGAGCCCCGTCCCCCGCGGCCGCATCCGCGAGATCCGCTTCGACGACTCGGTGGACTGGTCCGGGTTCACGATCGTGGATCATCGCGACATTCCGGGCTCCAATTCGATCTTCCTCATCGAGGAGGACCAGCCGGTCCTGGCCGAAGACCGGGTCCGACACATCCACGAGCCCGTCCTGCTCCTCGCCCACCCGTCCCGCTCCGCCGTGCGAAGGGCCGTCTCGGCCGTCCGGCTCCGAATCGACGAAGAGCCCCCCGCGCTGGATTTTCGGCGCCCGCCCGAGCCCGATCAGGTCCAGTACGGGGACGACAACGTCCTGAAGCGACTCCGGATCGACAAGGGAAATGTCGACGAGGCGCTCGCATCGTCACCCTTCGTGGTCGAGGGAACGTACGAGACCGGAGCCCAGGAGCACCTGTACCTCGAGACGCAGGGCATGCTGGCATGGGAGGACGGGGGCGTGATCACGGTCGTCGGGTCGATGCAGTGCCCCTATTACATCGTGGATGCCTTCGAGCACGCGCTCGGACGGGCCGCGGAGTCGGTACGGATCATCCAGGCGCCGACCGGCGGCGGCTTCGGCGGCAAGGAGGAATTTCCCTCCGGAATCGCGCTGCACGCGGCGCTGCTGGCCCTGAAGGCGGGCCGCCCGGTGAAGCTGATCTACGACCGCGCGGAGGACATGGCGGTCACCACGAAGCGCCACCCCTCGCGGGTCACGCACCGAACGGGCGTGGACGGAGACGGCCGGCTGCTGGCGCAGCAGATCGAGGTCGTGCTCGACGGAGGCGCCTACGTGACGCTCTCCCCCGTGGTGCTCAGCCGCTCGATCATTCACGCCGCGGGGCCGTACGCCTGCGAACACGTGAGGATCGATGGCCGTGCGGTGTTCACGAATACCCCTCCGTTCGGGGCGTTTCGTGGCTTCGGTGCGCCGCAGAGCCAGTTCGCCTGCGAGCGGCACATGGACCGCATCGCCGCGACGCTCGGGCTCGATCCGGTGGAGATCCGACGGATCAATCTGCTCCGCGAGGGCGACCGGACCGCGACGGGACAGGTGATCGAGGACGGGGCGGATCGGATCGAAGTGCTGGACCGGGCGCTGGACGTCTCCGGGTTTCACGAGCGACGGAGCGCTCACGACGCCTTCAACGCCGCGAGCGAGACGACCCGGCGCGGCATCGGGCTCTCGACCTTCTTCCACGGCGCCGGCTTCACGGGGTCGGGAGAGGTATTTCTCGACTCCGAGGTCCACGTGGCCGGATTGCCGGACGGGCGCGTGGAGGCCCGCACGGCGAACGTCGAGATGGGCCAGGGCACCCTGACCGTGTTCACCCAGCTGGTCCGCGATCGTCTCGGAGTGTCCGAAGAGGCGATCGTCATCGCCCCGGCCGACACCTCGATCGTGCCGAACAGCGGTCCTACGGTCGCCTCGCGAACCGTCATGGTGGTCGGCGGTCTGTTGGAGGAGGCGTGTGACGACCTGAAGCGGAAGCTCGCGGCCGGGCGGGAACGGGACGTGATGGACGTCCCCCGGGCGATCCGCTCGTGGCACGAGACGAATCCGGACGCGACGCTGCTCGGAAAGGCGCGATACCAGCCGCCGGCGCACATTCACTGGGACGACGAGACGTACCGGGGTGACGCCTACGGAGCGTACGCGTGGGGCAGCTACGTGGCCGACGTGGAGGTCGATCTTCGGACGCTCGCGGTGAGGGTGCGGGACTTCGTGGCCGTCCAGGAGGTGGGTCGGGTGCTCAACGAGACCCTGGCGCGGGGACAGATACAGGGCGGGGTGGTACAGGCCCTGGGCTGGGCGCTGCTCGAGGACTGCGTGTGGCGAGACGGGGCGATGGAAAACGGGCAGCTGACCAACTATATCATCCCCACCTCCGCGGACGTCCCACCGATCCGTGTGGAGTTCCTGGAAGCGCCGTATCCGCATGGCGCAGGAGGCGCCAAGGGGATCGGAGAGTTGCCGTTCGACGGCGTCGCCCCGGCGATCGCGAACGCGGTCGCGGTGGCGCTCGGGGTGGATCCTGAGGCCATTCCGCTCACTCCGGAACGGTTGCTGGCGCTGGCCTGTGGATCTTCGCCGACCGGGGAGACCGTTCCGTGAACGAATCGCCTTGCATGGAGGTGCGGCTCCGGTTGAACGGAGACGTCGTGACCCTCCGGGTGCGGCCGGAGGATCGGCTTCTCGATGCCATCCGCACCGCGGCGGGTCTCACGGGCACGAAAGAGGGTTGCGGCGAAGGCGAGTGCGGTGCGTGCACCGTGCTGATGGACGGAATCCCTGTGAACTCGTGTCTGGTCCCCGCCTGGCAGGCGATGGATCATCACGTGGAGACCGTCGAGGCGGTGCCCGAGACGGCGCTCGAGCCCCTTCTCGCGAGCGGCGCCACCCAATGTGGCGCGTGCACACCCGGTGTGGTCATGACGGCCTGGTGGATCGTGCGCAATCCCGGGCTGCTGCGCACCCACACGGCTCGGGAGTTGATGGCTGGAAACCTCTGCCGATGCACCGGCTACGACGGGATCATCGAGGGCGTCGAGACATGGGTGGCGGCGGACCCGGACGAGAGCGCGGGAGACGGGGAATGAAGGTCTACCGACCGGAGACGCTCGACGAGGCCCTGGAGACGCGGGCGAAGCACCCGGAAGCCGTGCCGATCGCGGGAGGCACCGACCTTTGCGTCCACTGGCCGCAGCGCACGCTTACGGAGGACCGGGACTGGCTGGACCTGTCGGCGGTCACCGAGCTCCGCGCCCGGCAGTGGACGGAGGATGAGCTCGCGCTCGGGGCGGGCAGCACCTACTGGGAAGTGATCGGCGATCCGGAGATCGCGGCCGCCTTCCCGCTCCTGGTCCGGGCCGCCCGGCTGGTGGGAGCCGTCCAGGTCCAGGCCCGGGGCACCTGGGGCGGCAACGTGGTCAACGCGTCGCCCGCCGCCGACGGGGTCCCGGTCCTGATGGCGTACGACGCCTCGGTGGAAGTGCGCTCGCTCGAGCGGTCGAGCCGCATACCGCTCGACGAGTTCTACGTCGGTTACAAGAAGATGCGCCTGGCCGAGGACGAGCTGCTCACCACGATCCACCTGCCCCGGCGGAGTTACGACTTCGAGTGGTTCGAGAAGGTGGGGTCCCGGTCCGCTCAGGCGATCACCAAGGTGGGCGTCGCCGTCACACGCCGAGAGGGCGAGTGGCGGGTGGTCGCGAACAGCGTGGCGCCGACCGTGGTCCGGTGCCGAGCCGTCGAGGCGCTGCTCGCCGAGGAGAGGCCGATCTCGCGTCCGGCGGATCTGGCCCCGGCGATCACCGCCGACGTGTCGCCGATCGACGACGTACGATCCACGGCGTGGTATCGTTCCGAAGTCCTCTCCCGCATCCTCTACTGGCGGCTGCGGGACGAGTGCCCCTTCTTCACCTGAGCCGGTGGAATTCATGCCCGCAGTCCACTTTTCGCTGAACGGAGTGCCCCGGCAGGTCGAGTTCGTTCCCGGGTCCACCCTCCTCGAGGTGCTGCGGGAGGAGTGCGGCATCACCTCGCCGAAGGACGGCTGCGCACCGCAGGGAGCCTGCGGCTGCTGCACGATCCTCGTCGATGGCAGGGCCGTGTTGAGCTGTCTTCGAAAGCCGGGCTCGGTCGAGGGTCGCGAGGTCACCACCCTGGAGGGAATTCCCGAGGACAGGCGTCGCCTGCTCGCCGAGGCTTTCGTGCGCGAAGGCGGGCTGCAGTGCGGGTACTGCACGCCCGGGATCGCGGCCCGGGTCGTATCGCTCCTCGATCGGAAGCCGGACGTGGACGAGGCCGAGATCCGCAAGGCCCTGTCGGGTCACCTCTGCCGTTGCACGGGATACCAGAGAATCGTCGACGCGGTGCGGACGGCCTCGGAGGCGTGGGAATCGGGAGCGCTCCCTTCGAATTCGTCTCCCCGCCGATCGGACCTCTTCGGGGGCGCCCGCGGGCTCGGCCGGACGTCGCCGGAGACCGCCCGCGGAGTGGGCGCGAGCGATCCACGGTATCGGGGCGAGGAGCACACGCTCGGCTGCAAGCCGTACATCGCCGACATGCGGCTCGAGGGAATGTTGCACGGGGCCGTGGCCCTGAGCCCGCACCCCCGGGCGCGCGTACTCGAACTCGACGTCCAGCCCGCGCTGGACATGCCCGGCGTGGTCCGTGTGCTGACCGCCGCGGACGTGCCCGGGGAGCGTCACGTCGGGCTCATCCGCCCGGACTGGCCGGTGTTCGTGGCGGAAGGCGAGGTCACCCGATACGTCGGCGACGTGCTGGCCCTCGTCGTCGCGGACACCCGCCGTCACGCGCTCGCCGCAGCCGAGCGGCTCGAAGCGGCGACCCGCTACGAGGTGCTGGACCCGGTGACCGACCCGGAGCGTGCGATCGAGCCCGGGGCGCCTGCAGTACACGAAGGAGGGAACCTGCTGGAGGTGTGCTCCTTCTCCCGGGGAGACGTCGAGGGCGCGCTCGCCGCCTCGGCCCACGTGGTGGAACGCACCTTCGTGACGCAGCGCATCGAGCACGCCTTCCTCGAGCCCGAGGCCTGCCTGGCGGTCCCCGAGGCCGCGAACAGTCCCAGCGGACCGGGGGCGCCCGCCGAGCTCAAGGTGTACACGCAGGGCCAGGGCGTTCACGATGACCAGGCACAGATCGCCTCGGTCCTCGGATTCTCCCGGGAGCGGGTCGAGGTCGAGCTGGTCAGCAACGGTGGGGCGTTCGGCGGAAAGGAGGACCTCTCCATCCAGGCGCAGACGGCGCTCGCTGCCCACCTCACGGCCCGGCCCGTCCATACGGTGCTCACGCGGGAGCAATCGATGCGGATGCACCCGAAGCGCCACCCGATCACCCTCACCTATCAGGTCGGAGCGGACCCGGAAGGCCGGCTCACCGCCGTCCGAGCACGCATCATCGGAGACACCGGAGCGTACGCGTCCGTGGGCATGAAGGTGATGGAGCGCGCGGCGGGGCACTCCTGCGGTCCGTATCGGGTGCCGGCGGTGGACGTCGAAGCGAAGACCGTCTACACGAACAACCCGCCCTGCGGGGCCATGCGCGGGTTCGGAGCCAACCAGGCGTCCTTCGCCATCGAGGGGATCATGGACCTCCTGGCGGAAGAGGCCGGACTGGATGGATACGACATCCGGGAGCGCAACCTCCTGGGGCCCGGGGACCGCTTCGCAACCGGTCAGGTGATGGACGGAAGCTGCGGGATCCGGCAGACCCTCGAGGCGGTGCGATCCGCGTACAAGGAGGCCCGTTACGCGGGCATCGGCTGCGGCATCAAGAACACGGGGATCGGCAACGGCCAGGACGACTCCGGCCGGGTCCTCCTGCGGGTGAAGGCCGACGGCCGGCTGGAGATCCTCACGGGCTACACCGAGATGGGCCAGGGTCTGTTCACGGTGCTCCGGCAGGTGATCGAAGGGGAGACCGGAGTGCCGGCGCACCTCGTGGACGTGCGTACGGCGAGCGACCCGAGGGTGGTGTGCGGAATGACGACGGCTTCCCGCGCCACCGCCCTTCTTACGGCCGCCAGCCGGCTGGCAGCCGAGAAGCTGAAGGTCGACCTGGACGGCGGCGGAGACGTCGAGACCCGCCTGAGGGAACTCACCGGCCGCGAGTACCCGGGCGAGTACGTGTGCGACTTCACGACGAAGCCGGGAGCCGCGGTGGCCGACCCGGTCACGCACATGACGTTCAGCTACGCCACCCAGGTGGTGATCCTGGACGATGAGGGGCGTCTCGAGCGAGTCGTGGCGGCCCACGACGTCGGCCGGGCCATCAACCCGGTGCTGTGTGCCGGACAGATCGAGGGCGCCGTACACATGGGGCTGGGATACGCGCTCTCGGAGGACTTTCCCTGCTCGGACGGCGTGCCGGACTCGCTGCTGCTCCGGGACCTCGGCATCTTGAAGGCGAAGGACACGCCCGAGATCGAGGTCATCCTGGTCGAGGTGCCCGATGCCGTGGGGGGGTACGGATCGAAGGGGGTAGGCGAGATCGGCCTGGTTCCGACGGCCGGTGCGGTGGCGGGGGCGCTTCACGCCTACGACGGGAAGCGCCGATTCCGCCTTCCGATGACGGACGTCCCGGCGGCTCGCCCGTCCGTCCCGAAATCCAGGAGGGAGGTCCCGTCGTGATCCACCGTAGCGGCGTTCGCCGAGTCGCGGCCGCGGCGACGCTCGGTCTCACCCTCCTGGTCGCGGGGTGCGGCGATGACCCGGTCAGCCCGGAGGCGGCCACGCTGGGCGCCGCGCGTGCGCGGTGGGAATCCGCGGGGATCGCGCGGTACGAGTACCGCTATCGCCTCTCCTGCTTCTGCCCGCCCCAGGTGCTGGAAACGGCGCGTGTCCGGGTGGAAGACGGGCAGGTCACCGACGTGTTTCTGCTGGATTCGGATGCGCCGGCCGAGCCGGATACGTGGGACCTGTACGCGACGGTGGACGAGCTCCTCGATCGCCTCGCCAACGACCTCTCACAGGGCCCCGCCCGGTTCGAAGCGACCTACGATCCGGCGCTCGGTTACCCGACCTCGGCCGTGGTGGACATCTCGGAGCAGATCGCCGACGAGGAGTACTCGTTCACCGCTTCCGACCTGACGCCCCTGGACCCGTGAGCCCGGTCTGATGGCGCACCTGTCCCCGATCCCCTTCGCCGACCTGGCACGGCGGATGATGCGCGAGGCGGAAACCGCCGGGGCCGTCTTCGATCTGCCATACCGGAAGTGGTGGGTTCCGGACCCGGACTTCGATCTCTCCGCCGTCCATTTCTCCCGCCGGGCCTCGACGCCCGTGGGGCCCGCCGCCGGGCCCCACACGCAGATGGCGCAGAACATCGTCCTCGCGTGGCTGGCGGGGAGCCGCATCCTCGAGCTCAAGACGGTGCAGGTGAACGACCGGCTGGACATCCCCCGGCCCTGCATCCACGTGCCCAACATCGGGTACAACGTCGAATGGTCGCAGGAGCTCAGGGTAGGCGAGTCGCTCCTGGAGTACGCCAAGGCCGCCTACCTGATCGAGATTCTCAAGGCCACCCGCGCGTTCGGCCGGCTTCCCGGTCCCCACGGTCTGGACACGGTGTTCGACATCAGCGTCGGATACGATCTCGAGGGCATTCGCAGCGCTCGAGTGACCGGGTTCCTGCGGAGCATGAAGGAACCGGATTCGGTGTACGACGAGCTCCGGGCGGAGCTGACCGGAGAGCTGGAGGCCTACCGGGAGCTGTCGCCCCCCCGCCCCCTTTCGGACTGCGTCACCCTCTCCACCTTCCACGGCTGCCCGGCGGACCAGATCGAGTCGATCGCCCGATACCTCCTCGAGGAGATGGGCTTTCACGTGATCATCAAGCTCAACCCGACGCTGCTCGGCTACGACGAGGTGAAGCGGCTCCTGCACGACCGGCTCGGCTACCACCACCTGGATCTGAGGCGGGAGGCCTTCGACGCGGATCTCCAGTACGAGGATGGCCTCGAGATCATGCGCCGCCTGCGGCGCGTCGCCGTGGCACGCGGCTCGATGATCGGGGCGAAGTTCACCAACACCCTCGTGGTTCGGAACGATCCCGGCCTGTTCCCCACTCAGGCGGACCCGTGGATGTATGTGTCGGGCCCGCCCCTGCATGTCCTGGCGATGAACCTCATGCAGAAGTTCCGGGAGGACCTCGAGTTCGAGTTCCCGGTGTCGTTCTCCGCCGGAATCGACGTGAAGAACTTCCCCTCGGCCGTCGCCTGCGGAATGGTACCGGTGACCACCTGCACGGACCTGCTCAAGCAGGGCGGCTTCGGCCGGCTCCCGGGATACCTGAGGGGTCTCACGCGAGAGCTGCGGCGGGCGGGGGTGTGCTCCCGCGAGGCCTACGTCCTGGCGGTGGACGGCCACGCGGCCGAGGCGATCTCGGAGACGCTGGCCGATGTTCCCGCATCGGAGCTCGAGGGCCTCGGCGAGATGGCCACGTCGTCCCCGGATGCGCTCCCGGAGGCCCTGCGCGAGCGGGCCGCTGCCGCGGGGCTGGACCCGGACGAGGTCGTTCTCGAGGCGACGCGCCGGGCCGGCCGGCTCAACGGCTCGGACCGGGTGCCAGCGCTCGAAAACGATCGGCGTTACCACGCCGAGGCCAACTCCCGGGCGCCGCGCCGCATCGACAGCGAGCTCGACCTGTACGACTGCATCAATTGCGATCTCTGCATCTCGGCCTGTCCGAACGACGCCATCTTCGCGTACGCCGTTCCGCCGCGATCGGTGGAGACCCATCGGATCGGACAGGAGTCCGGAGCGCTGTCGCTGAAGCCGGGCATGGGCTTCTCGGTCACCGAGGAGCACCAGCTGGCCGTGTACGCGGGCGCGTGCAACGAATGCTCGAATTGCGAAGTGTACTGTCCCGAGCACGGCGCACCCTTTCGGGTCAAGGAGCGGCTGTTCGCCACGGAGGACGCGTTCGCGGCGTCGCGGGAGGACGGCTTCCTGGGCACGGAGACGGGGTTGAAGGCCCGGTTCGGCGGTCGGACCCTGACCCTCGGGGTCGATGAAGCCTCGAACTGGGCATACGTCGAGACGGACGATGTGAGGCTGGAGCTCTCGTGGGAACCGCTGGAGGTCCTCGGCGGCTCGGTGGAGGCCGGGGCCGAGCCCCTGGACACGGCGCGGCTGTGGCGCATGCGAACGGCGTGGGAGTCCATCTACCGATCGTCCGAGCCCAATCCGGTGAATCCGGCTGGTCGGGAGGCCCCGTGAGCATGAGAACCCGGCTGGTGAACCTTCGCGTCCCGACCTTCTGCGCACCCGGCGGCCCGCACCCGGGAGAGGACACGGTCGCGGCGGACATCGTGATGGCGGGCGGGACGATCGCCGCCGTCACCCGGCCGTCCGAGAGACCGACGGAATCCGAGGAGAAGTGGATCGACCTGGAAGGCAGGCTGGTGCTTCCGGGAGCGATCGACGGTCACGTTCACTTCGACGACCCCGGCTTCACACACCGCGAGACGTTCGAGACGGGAAGCCGCGCCGCCGCCGCGGGAGGCGTGACCTGCGTGGCGGACATGCCCTGTACCTCTCTCCCGCCGGTCACCTCCCGGGCCCATCTCGAAGCGAAGCTGTCGGTGATCGAACCGAAGGCCCACGTGGACTACGTGCTGTGGGGCGGGGTGTCGGCCAATGCCATGGAGGAACCCGACTGGATCGGGAATCTCGAAGACATCGTGGCCGAGGGAGTGGGGGCGATCAAGGTCTACCTGCTCAGCGGAATGGAGACGTTCCGGGACCTCGATGCGCCGGCGCTGGAGCGCGTGCTCCACGAGACCGGGCGCCTCGGAATCCCGGTCGGGGTCCACGCCGAGGATCGCGATCTCGTGAGGAAGCTCACCCAACGGCTGATGGCGGAGGGCCGGGATGGCCCGTTGGACTATGCCGCTTCGCGCCCCGCGGAGGGCGAAGTCGCCGCGGTGAGGACCCTGAAGGAGGCGTGCCGCCGATCCGGGGCACGGGTGCACGTCGTCCACGTCGGATGCGGGCGGGCTCTCGACCTCATCGCGGAGGCACGGCGGCAGGGGCTCCCCATGTCCGGAGAGACCTGCCCGCATTTCCTGGAGTTCACCGAAGACGACCTGGCCCGGCAGGGAGCGCTCCTCAAGACGGCCCCGGTGGTGAAATCCGAAGCCGATCGCCACCGTCTCTGGGAGGGAGTCGCCCACGGCGACATCCAGCACGTCGCCACGGACCATGCCGCCGGCCAGTGGCCGTCGGAGAAGCACACCGGGTCGATATGGACCGACTACGGCGGAGTGCCCGGCGTGGAGCACCTGCTCCCGTACCTGTACTCCGAGGGATATCGGACGGGCCGCATCTCCTTGCAGAGGCTGGTCGAGCTCCTGTGCGAGGCGCCGGCCGACTTCTTCGGGGTGGCCGGTCGGAAGGGACGGATCGCTCCCGGCTTCGATGCGGATCTGGCCGTCCTCGATGAGGAGAGCGCGTGGACGGTAGAGGCCGAGGACATGCACAGTCTCAACCGCTACACACCGCTCGAGGGCAAGCGTCTGGTCGGCCGGGTGATGTCCACCTGGGTGCGGGGGCAGCGCGTGTTCCACCGCCACGGGGAGTCACGGGCGACCTTCGGCGATGCCGGCTTCGGACGGCGCGTGAGGCGCGCCTCGTGGCTCGAAGCGGCACCCGCATGATGGGGAGGACGCTGTGAGCCGAACGACGATTCTCGGAAACGGTCACGTGATCACCGGTTGGGCCGATCCGAGCGTGCTCCCGGGCGGCGCCGTGGCCTGGGAAGAGGATCGAATCGTGGCCGTGGGCCGGGAAGACGAGCTGCGCAGGGCCTTTCCCGATGCCCATTACCTCGACGCCGACGATGGCCTCATCCTGCCGGGCCTGGTGAACCTCCACCATCACTTCTATTCGGCCCTCGCACGCGGCCTCGATCCCGGCATGGCGATGCCGGACTTCCCGACGATCCTCGACCGTCTGTGGTGGAGGCTCGACCGCGCCCTGGACCCGGACACGGTCCGGGTGTCGGCCCGGCTCGCGGCCGCCGAGTGCGTGCGCTGGGGGGTCACGACCGTGTTCGATCATCACGCGTCTCCGAGCTGCATCGAGGGAAGCCTCGATCGGATCGCCGGGGCGCTGGAGGAAGCCGGTCTGAGCGGCGTGCTCTGCTACGAGGTGACGGACCGGAACGGCCGGGAGGGTGCGGAGCGCGGAATCGAAGAGAACCTGCGCTTTCTCTCCCGGAGACGTGGGGATTCCCGGATCCGGGGCGTGTTCGGCCTGCACGCGAGCTTCACCCTGTCCGATGCGACCCTGGACGAGGTGGCCCGTCGGTTGCCGCCGGACGCGGGCGTACACGTCCACGTGGCCGAGCACCCGGTGGATGAACGGTTCTCGCGGGAGCGATTCGGCGTCACGCCGATCGAGCGGCTCGAGCAGCGGGGACTGCTCGGAGACCGGGCGCTCCTCGCTCACGGAATCCACCTGGAGGACCGTGACTACCGGGCGGTGGCCGGAGCGGGCGCGACGATCGTTCACAATCCGGAATCCAACGCCAACAACGGAGTCGGAAGACTGGATCTTGCACGCGTGGCGGATCTCGGGTGCTCCGTCGGTCTCGGCACGGATGGCATGTCCTCCTCCATCCTGTCGGCCGTCCGCTTTGCGGTCCTGGGCCTCCGGGGCGGCGCGAAAGACCCGACGCTCGGACTGGATTCGGTCGGCGATCTCCTCTCCACCAACGCGCGGGTGGCGGGCCGCTTTCTGAACGAACCGCTGCTGGGAACGCTCGCGCCGGGAGCGCCTGCCGATGTGATCGCCCTGGCCTGCCCCACCCCGACCCCGGTGGAGCGAACCAACTGGCCCGGTCACGTGGTCTATGGCGCCACGACGGCGCCGGTGCGACATACCGTGGCTCGAGGCCGGGTGCTGCTCGACGGGGGCAGACACGCCACTCCGGACCCGGCCGCAATTGGACAGGAAGCGCGCAAACTCGCTCCCGGGCTGTGGGAGCGTTTCCGGGCGCTCGCCGGAGACACGCCATACCTGGGCCCATCCGACCGGGCCGAAGAGGAGCGCATCCCATGAAGATCGTGGACGGGGCGGCCCGAGAGCGGGCGGTGGAGCGCTGCCGGGAGCGGGGCGTTCGCATTCCGACCCTGGCCGAGCAGCGGGCCCCTTCGACCGTCGAGCCCGCCATCGTGCAGGCGCTGGCCGACATCGACATGCAGGCGGCACACCCCCTCAACCTGTTCCGGATCACGTGGCACAACGATCCGGGCACCGGGCGGTTCGGGCCCGTGAACGCGCTGGAGATTCCGTCCGCGCTGTCCGGTGTGTCCGCCCGCATCATCGGCCTCGTGGGCGAGCGCTTCCCCACCGGCGCCCACAAGGTCGGGGCGGCGTTCGGCTGCCTGGTGCCGCGCCTGATCACGGGCGCCTTCGACCCGACCGTCCACCAGGCGGTGTGGCCATCGACGGGCAACTACTGCCGGGGCGGAGTGTTCGACAGCGCACTGCTCGGCTGCCGGGCCGTCGCCATTCTGCCGGAGGAGATGAGTCGAGAGCGCTTCGAGTGGCTGGAAGCCATGGGAGCCGAGATCATTGCGACCCCCGGGTGCGAGAGCAACGTCAAGGAGATCTTCGACGCGTGCTGGGAACTCCGGAAGAGCCGCCCCGAGGTCGTCGTCTTCAACCAGTTCGACGAGTTCGGGAACTACCTGTGGCACTACGGCGTCACGGGACCGGCGGTGGAAGCCGCCTTCGAAGAACGAGCCGGACCCGGCGACGGGCTCGCCGGCTGGGTCAGCGCCACGGGCTCCGCCGGCACGCTGGGTGCGGGAGACTACCTGAAGCCACGCCACCCGGGCTCCCGGATCGTCGCGGCGGAAGCGCTGCAGTGCCCGACGCTTCTCCACACCGGATTCGGAGGCCACCGGATCGAGGGCATCGGCGACAAGCACGTCCCGTGGATCCACAACGCCCGCGAGACGGACCTGGTGACCGCGGTGGACGACGAGGATGCCCTCAGGATCTTCCGCCTGTTCAACGAGGCGGCCGGCCAGGACTACCTGGTCTCGCGCGGCGTGCCCGAAGGGTCGGTCGGCGAACTGCCCCTGCTCGGTATCTCGTCGATCGCGAACCTCCTCGCCGCGATCAAGACGGCCCGCTGGTACGAGCTGGGCAGCCGCGACGTGCTGTTCACCTCGTTCACCGACTCGGCGGCGCTGTACCGGACCCGGCTGGACGAGCTGAGGACCGAGAGGGGCGAGTACGGAGCGGTCGAGGCCGCCGCGGATTACGAACGGTGCCTGCTGGGCGCGTCCACGGACCACGTTCGGGAGCTCACCTACCCGGATCGCAAGGCGATCCACAACCTGAAGTACTTCACCTGGGTGGAGCAGCAGGGGCGCTCGGTGGAGGAGCTGAACGCTCTCTGGAGCCCCTCGTTCTGGACCGATCTGCAGGACACCCTGCCCGGGTGGGACGAGGCGATCACGCAGTTCAACGAGGACGTCGGGGTCGAGTGGTCGGCGAGCGACACGACCCCGTCGCCGGTGCGAGGAGAGAGATGACCCGTTTGAGTGACCGGGGCCGGTCGGCGCTCGAGGCGGCGGCCGCGAGACAGGAAGAGATCGTCCGCTTCCTGCGCGAGATGATCGCGATCCCTGCCGAGAGCGGCCAGGAAGGCGAGCGGTGCGCGCGCGTGCTGGAGGAGTACGAGCGGCTCGGCTTCGAGGAGGCGCGCTTCGACCGCCTGGGCAACGTGATCGCCCGTGTGGGCAGCGGCCCGCTCACGATCCTGATGGACGGACACATCGACTGCGTCGGCGTCGGCGATCCGGACGCGTGGAGGCACGACCCGTACGACGGCAAAATCGAAGATGGGAAAGTGTGGGGACGCGGCGCCGTGGACGAGCTTCCCGCGGTGGCCTGCATGGCGCACGCCATGAGCATGGCGCGGGCGCGAGGGTTCCCGGACGAGGTGACCGTGTACCTGAGCGCGTCCGTGATGGAGGAGGCTTGCGATGGGTACTGCCTTCTCCACCTGATCGAGAACGAGGGCATCCGGCCCGATCTCGTCATCATCGGGGAACCCACGAATCTCGGCGTGTACCGTGGCCAGCGCGGCCGGGTGGAGGCCCGGATCTCCGCCCGGGGCGTGTCTTCCCACGCCGCTCACCCCGACGAGGGCGTGAACGCGCTCTACAAGCTGGCCCCGGTGCTGCGTGACATCGAGGCGCTGAACGAACGGCTGCCCTCCGACGAGTTCCTCGGCCGGGGCACGGTCGTCGCCTCCTACCTGGAATGTGATTCGGCCTCCCTGAACGCCGTGCCCGCCGCCGCACGCCTGTACGTGGACCGTCGCCTGACGGCGGGAGAGACTCCGGACGAGGCGCTCGCCCAGCTGCGTGCCCTGCCCGGCCTCGGGGACTCGACGGTCGAGCTGCTCGTATACGACGAGACGAGCTGGCGCGGCGAGCGCGCCCGCCAGGAGAAGATCTTTCCCGCCTGGGTGCTTCCCGAGGCGCACCCGCTCGTCACGGGGCTCACGGCCGCGGTGGCGGAGGTGACCGGTGCGCTTCCCCGAGTGTCCCGGTGGGGGTTCTCGACCAACGGTGTGGCGACCATGGGCCGGCACGGCATCCCGTCGGCCGGCTTCGCGCCGGGGCTCGAGGAGCTGGCGCACACCACGAACGAGCAGGTGGCCGTGAGCGACCTCCTGACCGCCACCGCGGCGTACAGCCTGATGCCGGAGATCCTGGCGCCGCTGTTCCCCGACATCAGCGGAGGGTGAACGGTGCTTGACGAGATCGAATCGGCCGGCCTGAGGGGCCGGGACTTCCTGTCTACGCAGGACTGGACCGTCGAGGAGCTCGAAACGCTCTTCCGCCTCGCCGAACGGCTCAAGGCGGACCGAAAGGCGGGGACTCCGACCAGGGTGCTCGAGGACAAGACGCTCTACATGATCTTCTTCGACTCTTCCACCCGCACCCGGAACTCCTTCGAAACCGGCATCACCCAGCTGGGGGGACACGGCGTTTACCTGTCTCCGGACCGGATGCAGATCAGCCACGGCGAGAACGCCAGGGACACGGCCAACGTCCTGTCCAGATACGGCGAGGCGATCGCCATCCGCCACTGCGCCTACGGCGAGGGCAACGCCTACCTGCGCGAGGTCGCGGAGCACGCCTCGGTTCCGGTCCTGAGCATGCAGTGCGACATCTATCACCCGTGCCAGATCCTCGCCGATTACCTGACGATCCGGGAGAAGCTGGGTGATACGAAGGGCTTGAAGCTGGGCGTGGCGTGGACGAGCGCTCCCAACTACGTGCGTCCGATCTCGGTTCCACAGAGCCTGATCCTGATGATGCCGAGGTTCGGGATCGATGTGACGCTCGCGTACCCGCCCGAGTTCAGGCTCCAGCCCGAGATCGAAGAACAGGCGCGACGCAATGCGGCCGAGTCGGGCGCGCGGTTCGAGATCTCCCACCGGTTCGAGGACGCGTTCGAAGATGCCGACGCGGTCATTCCCAAGTCGTGGGGACCGCTGGTACACACCCGGGACGCCGCCGAAGGGACCCGCCTCATCGAAACCTATCCGACGTGGCGTTGTGACGAGGACACGATGGCTCTCGGCAAGGACCACGTGCTCTACATGCACCCGCTGCCGGCGGATCGCGGCCGCGAGGTCACGGACGAGGTGATCGATGGGCCGCGCTCGGTCGTGTACGATCAGGCCGAGAACCGTCTGCACGTGCAGAAGGCGCTCATGGCGCTCGTCATGTGACCGGACCTCGAGAGCGTGGAGGGGCCGAGTTGAGCCGCTACTGGCTGACGTGCACGGAGTGCGGGCTCCACCTGGAAGAGCGCCCGGCGCTTCTGGTATGCCCGACGTGCTCGGACCTCCAGGTGCCGGGCGGATCGACGCGCGGAGTGCTGGAAGTCCGCGTGCCGGAAGCACCGCGTGAGTGGCCGGAGCTCCATCCGGCCGATCCGCGCTTCCTGGCTCGCTTCCTTCCGGTTCGGAGTTCCGAGAACTTCCCGCCCTTCCCGGCGGGAGGCACGCCTCTGATCCCCGCGCCCCATCTGGCGGAGCGCCTCGGTCTCGAGAGCTTGTGGATCAAGGATGACACGAGGAATCCGAGCGGCTCGACCAAGGATCGGGCATCGCTCCTCGTCGCCGCCAAGGCCCGGGAATTCGGCTTCGACACCGTGGCGACCGCGTCCACCGGCAACGCGGGAACCGCCCTGGCCGCGGCGGGGGCCGCGTCGGGCCTGCGGACAGTCATCTTCGTGCCGGCGGACGCCCCGGAGGCCAAGCTCGTCCAGATGCTGTCGTACGGGGCGCGCGTGCTGCCGGTAGACTGCGGATACGACGCGGCGTTCGAGCTCTGCCTCGACGCGTGCCGCGAGTTCGGGTGGTACAACCGCAACACGGCCCTCAACCCCTACACGATCGAGGGAAAGAAGACGGCCGCCCTCGAGATCGCCCGGTCGATGAATCCATCCCTGCCGGATGTCATCGTGGTGCCCGTGGGCGACGGTGTGATCCTGGCCGGGGTGGCGAAGGGACTCGCCGACGTCCGAGACGCAGGCCTTTCGAAAGGTCGGACGCGGCTCGTAGGCGTGCAGCCCGCCGGGGCCGACTCCATCGCCCGGGCATGGAGGGAGGGAGCCGAGGACGTCCGGCCGGTGCACGGAGCCGCCAGCGTGGCCGACAGCCTCGTGGTGGAGACGCCGCGAAACGCGAGATTGTGTCTCCGTCGGATCCGGGAGTCGGACGGAGGCGTCGTCACGGCGACGGACGACGAGATCGTGGCAGCGATCGCGGAGCTGGCCTCGACGACGGGCGTGTTCGCCGAACCGGCAGCCGCCGCCGGACTGGCCGGTCTCCGCCGTGCCCTGGCCGACGGCCTGGTGAGAGCGGGGGAATCGGTCGTGCTTCTCGTCACCGGGTCGGGACTGAAGGATATCCCTGCGGCAGCGGGCGCCGTCCGTCGGCCCGATCCCGTGCGCCCGACCCTGGACGCGGTGATCCGGCGCCTGGAAGACACTGGATGCTCGAACCCATGAGCCCCACCGACACCGCAGGTCTCAGGTAGGCTTCACCAGGCGGATCAGGAAGTACCAGGCCCGGGTCCGCACATCCGCATCCGAGACCACCTCGTTCAGGCCCCAGGTGTACCGGGCCTCGAACACGATCATCTCGCCGTCATCCAACGTGTAGGACAGGCCGCCCCCTGCCGGGAGCCCCCACTCCATCTTCGGTCCACCGAGGGGAGTGTCCTTGCAGGACCGCTTCTCCCCGCCCGCCAGCGCCGCCTTGCACGACACGTTGAACGCCGCCGCGATGCCCCCGTACGCGATCAGCTCCCACGGACGACCGAGCGGAAGCGTCAGTTCGATGAGGAACGGCAGCTCGACGTAGTTGACGTCCAGCTCGAGAGGTTGCGAGTCGAGCAGGCTGGCTCCGAAGAGGCCCTTCCCGCCCTTCTGTTCGTAGTTGACGCCGAGACTGAGAGCGATGAAATCCGCCACCTGCGTCTCGCCGTACGCACCACCGTAGAAGCCCCACCGGGAATCGCCGCGCGTCACGATGTCGTCGCCGTAGAGAGCGGACAGCGACGCTCCGAGCGTGAGTCCCGCCCGATCCTGCGCGACGAGAGGCCCGGCCATCGCCAGGCAGAAAACCGCCGCAAGCCCGAGCCGCAGAGCCACTCGAAGGGGTCCGGAACGGCCGGTTACTCGCATGTCACACCAAACGTCGTGGTGACGGTGTCGCCGGCGGCCACGGTGACCGAGCGAGGGTTCTCGCCGCCGACCACGCAGTTGGGCGCGACCTCGCGGAGTCGCACCGCGTGGGCGGTCGCGCTGAGGGCCGGGAAGGTGACCCGGTCCTCGGGCCCGATCGCCGACGACCGGGTCCCATCGACCGTTACCACGTAGGCATGGTCCGGATCGTTGCCCGAGGTGCTCGTCTCGATCGTGAGGGCGCCCACCTCGCGCCCGACCACGGAGAGCTTCCCGGTCGGGGAAATCGGCTGATCGCTGAGGGGATCCTCGTACTCGAACACGCCCTCGACCCTGGGGACGAAGCGGTAGCGCTGGCTGTTATCGAGGGTGGGGCTGAAGAACTCGAACCCTCCCGCCGGAACGGAGGTCGACTGAACCGCATGCTGGAGCACGTCCCGGTTCACCCACTCCACGGTGTCCCCGATCACCACCTCGAGGCTGTCGCCACCGAGAGGGACCGCGAAGCGGTTGATCAGGATGTCGATCAGATAGACCGTGGTTCGAAGGTCGAACCGCACGGTGTCCGCACCGCCCGCGACCGCGGCGGTCACTTCGAGATCACCGAGCAGCGGTCCCGACGTGACGGTGATCGAAGCCTCACCGTCTTCGTTCGTGACGGAGCCGGCCGCCGACAGGGTCGCCACTCCGCGGGTGATCGACCAGTCGATCGCCAGGCCCGGCACGGGCTGGACGTCAGGATTCGCTTGAATTCCGTCCGTGACTCCGAGGTCGGCGGTCGCCAGGACCACGAGCGGAAGGTCGAATGCCTCCGAGGTGCGGCCGTTCTGCTGATCACCGGTGCTGATCTCGAGCATGGCCAGCTCGGCCTCCGGGGTGGATCCGCCCCCGGCCACCCCATACACGGGATCTCCGTCGTCACAGGCGCCGAAGAAGACCAGCGTCGCCAGAGCGCCGGTGAACGTCAGGGTCCACGCGGTCCGGCTCGCGGACGACGGTGGATTCACCCCCGCAACTCCGCGGCTGCCGTTGGCCGAGTCCGCAGCGGGGGCACCGTCCACCCGGAAGCCAGAGCGACGATTCGCCTCAGCGTGTCCTCCGGAACTCCCTGCTGGGGATCGCAACGCAGCTCTTCGCGCTCCGTTCCGGGGGCGAGCACTTCGACCAGCAGACCGTGCGCTCCCGCCTCGAGAGCCGCGCGGCTGACGTCCTCCACGCGCCTCCAGTCGCCGGTGGCGTGCGATGGATCCCCGAGGACGGGAAGCGGCGTGTTCTGGCGCAACGGCGCGATCACGTCGAGGTCGAACTCGGACCTTGCCCGATCCCACGACCAGTCGCGCCTCACTCCGCGCTCACAAAGGACGATGTCGAGATTCCCCTCCCTCGCCACGTACTCCGCCGAACACAGCCACTCCTCCAGCGTGGCGGAGAAACCACGCTTCAGCAGCACCGGCACGCGCGCCCGGCCAACCTCGGCGAGCAGGGGAAAGTTCTGCATCGATCGCGATCCGATCTGCAGCATGTCCGCCGTACGGGCCACTTCCTCGACCATGCGGGGATCCTGCACTTCCGTCACGATTCCGAGTCCGGTCTCGCTGCGCACCTCCGCGAGGATCTCCAGTCCCCGGGCGCCGAGACCCTGGAACGAGTAGGGACTGGTGCGGGGTTTGAACGCTCCCCCCCGGAGGAGGCGGCCACCGGCCGCCGCCACCGCGCGCGCGGCGCTGAGCGTCTGCTCGTAGGACTCGACCGCGCACGGACCCGCGATGACGACGGGTCGCTCCGCTCCAATGGCCACGCCGGCCACCCGGACCGTGTGCGTGCTCGATGGATCCGCGTATTCCGACCAGTTGGACCGGTGAATCGTCAATTCAGACAGGAGGCCGTTCATTCCCTTCCTGGTGTATCCGTTCGATGCTTCCGAGCGCAGTCCAGAAACATACATCGCCCGGAGACGATGTCCTAGGAGGCAGCCTCGCGGATCGCCTCGCTGATGTTGCGGCTCAGCCGTGCCACGGCCCGGCTCTGCGCCTCGACGGACGAAGAGATCGAAGCCGGATCCCCCGGCTCCGTCGTATCGAAACCTTCCGAGCCCAGGAGCTGCCCCTCGGCGTCCCGCAGCTCCCAGCGCGCCACGAGGTGGGCCGCGCCCTGCGCATCCCGTTCGAACCGAACAACATCCACGAGCACGACGTAGTCCGGCTGCTCGGTGGAGTACCACGGACGGACGAGGACGTCCTCGGTCCCGACGAGGACGCCGAGGTTCATGCCGAGAGCCTTGTGAAAGGCCTTCTCGAGCGGTTCCCCCCACCGATCGGTCTCCATGAACTCGAGCTCGTTGCTCGTCAGCCGTGTGACCATTCGGCTCCGGTTCAGGTAGCTCGGGAAGGATGCCATGCGAACTCCGACGGTCGGACCGGCCGCGCCGACCGTCCCGGCAGGCTGTCCGTCCGCCGGTTGGCCACCGAGGAGACCCGGATCCTCCGCCAGGTCGGTGAGGACGTAGTAGCGCGTGGGGTCTTCCCGGGGGTTCAGCGAACAGGCACCGGCCAACGTCGCGACCGCCAGCACCGGGAGCAGGACGTCGATCAGTCGATAGGATCTCATCAGTTCCCCTCCACGTCCTTGCCGCGCACCAACGCGCTCGGGTTCTGCTGAAGGTAGTCGGCCAGCTCGCCGAGCGCGGCCGCCGCGGTGCCGATCTCTTCCAGGGATCGCTCGAGATTCAGGAGCAGCGGTGACCCGGGCTCCAGCACCGCGCGCAGGTTACGGAGCGTCGCGTCGAGCTCCCGCGCCGCCGCCTCCACCTCTTCCGAGCTCCGGTTGATCCTCGGACGGAGCGTGTCGAGCGTCGTGTCCGCGCTGGCGGTCAGCGCGTCGATGGACTCCAGGGTCTCGCGCAGTCGCACCATGGTCTCGGGAATCTCGGACAGCGCCGCCCGCGTCTCCCGACCGGACGCCAGGTTCGCGATCTCTTCCGCCGCCCGGCTGATCGCCTCCACCAGCCCCTCGACATCGAGGTTCGTGAGCTTGTTCATCAGCCCCTGCACATCTCGCTCGAGCCATTCGAGCCCGGTCTCGATGGTGGGAATCTCGAACGCATCGACGTTGGGATCGTTGACGAGCCGGGCCGGCGATTCCTCGTCGACGAGGAGCGCGATGTACTTTCGCCCGGTGAGAATGCTCTCCACGGCGAGGGTGGCCCGCATGCCCCCCTCGATCATGAGCCGGACCGATTCGGGATCGCCCGGATCGACGACCGCGCCTTCCCTCTGGAGAAGGTCCCGATCCAGCTGGTAGAACACCGGTATACGGATGTTCGTCTGCCAGTCCTCGAATTCCTCCCGCGTCCCGAGGACCCTGTCGCTCGCCGTTCGGAGCCGGATCGTGGTGACCTCTCCGATGGTCACGCCCATGAACTTCACCGGTGCGCCGGCGCTCAGCCCGTTCACCGATC
The DNA here is from genome assembly GCF_058719085.1 of Candidatus Benthicola sp. Taxonomy (NCBI): domain Bacteria; kingdom Pseudomonadati; phylum Gemmatimonadota; class Gemmatimonadia; order Candidatus Palauibacterales; family Candidatus Palauibacteraceae; genus Candidatus Benthicola; species Candidatus Benthicola sp. Next base: position 25,152 of record NZ_JBZQEK010000051.1, on the reverse strand, counting down.
CCTCGAACCAGGAGATGTACTCCACCGTGTCCCGGAACCATCTCCCGCTGCCCAGCAGGATGACGGCGACGACGACCAGTGCGATCCCCCCGAGGATGAAACCACCCACCAGGGTCGGGTTTGCGCGTCTACTCATGCTCTTCCTCTCCCCGGCGCAGGAACGACCGCACCGCGGGGTCCTCGGAGTGGTCCCGGAGCTCGGCGGGGTGCCCCAACGCCGTGGCGGTCCGGGAATCGGCATCCAGGAATATAGAGTTCGTGGCGATGGTGAAGATGCTGGCCAGCTCGTGCGTGACCACCACGAAGGTCGTGCCGAGGCTGTCTCGCAGCTCTAGAATCAACTCGTCCAGGCGACGTGAGCTGATCGGATCGAGACCGGCCGATGGCTCGTCCACGAACAGGATCTCCGGGTCGAGCGCCATGGCGCGCGCCAGACCGGCACGCTTTCGCATGCCTCCGCTGATCTCGGCGGGATAGTAGTCCTCGAACCCGCGGAGTCCGACCAGCGACAGCTTCAGGGAGGCCACCTGACGCACGTCGGCGGCGGAGAGATCCGTGTATTCCTCGAGCGGAAGGCCGATGTTCTCGGCGAGCGTCATCGAACTCCACAGCGCCCCGCCCTGAAACAGCACACCGAACCGTCGAAGCTGTCGCTCCCGAACGTCCGGCGGGGCCTCCGTGAAGCTCTCGCCGCCATACCAGATGCCGCCCTCGGCCGGCTCGATCATCCCCAGGAGGTGGCGCATCAGCGTGCTCTTTCCGCAACCGCTCCCCCCCATGATCACGAAGACGTCCCCCGGCGACACGTCGAAGCTGATGTCCCTCATCACGACGAAGTCGCCGTAGGCCATCGTGAGGTCACGCACGGAGATCTGGTCCGTCGGAGGCCTGCTTACGATCGAGGCCATCGCACCGTTCATCGCTCAGATTCCGAAGACATACGAGATCACCTGTGCGACGCCGCAGGCGACGATGACCGCCACCACGCCCTTGACCACGGCCCTCGTGGCCGCGTCTCCGACCGCGGAGGCCGAGGCTCCCGCCTCCATCCCCTGCTTGCAGCCGGCGATCGCCACGAGCAATCCGTAGACCGTGCCCTTCAAGACCCCGGGAACGAAGTGGCTCATGTGGACCGCGCCCACCGTCTGCTGCAGGTACGCGCGCGGTGAGATCTCGAGCAGTCCCGTGCCCACGACGTAGCCGCCGAGAATCCCCATCAGGTCGGCATACACGGTGAGCAGCGGCATCATGAGCACCAGCGCCACGACGCGTGGCACCACGAGGAATTCCATCGGGGAGATCCCCGTCGTGCGCAGCGCGTCGATCTCCTCGGTCACCTTCATGGTGCCGATCTGGGCGGCGTACGCGGCCCCGCTCCGGCCGGCGACGATGATCGCCGTCATGAATGCGGCCATGTCCCGTACCATCCCGACGCCGACCAGGTCCGCCACGTAGATAGCGGCACCGAACTGCTGGAGCTGCACCGCCCCCACGAAGGCGAGAATCAGCCCGAACAGGAAGCTCACCAGGGATGCGATGCCGAGCGCGTCCGCTCCAGCCTTCTGGATGAGCAGCCGCAGATCCGATCTCCTGTAGCTGGCCCGTCCGGTCACGAAACGCCACATGGAACGGGCGAGATCACCGACGAACCGCAGATCCTCGATCGCTCCGTGATACGTCCGGATTCCCAGGTTTCCGATGCGCGCCAGGAACGAAGGCTTCGGTCCCTCCGCCCGCGAGCCCCTCTCCGGAACCTCGCTCGCCAGCTCGAGCAGGCGCCGCATGCCCGGTGGAAGTCCGTCGTAGACCACCGGGACGGCACGCGCCCGCGCCGCGTCCTCGGCTTCCTGCAGAAAGACCAGGACGCTGCTGTCCCAGTCTGCGAGCGCACCGGTCTCGAACCGCACCGAATCCGGAAGGGGCTCCGAGTCGAGCGCTGCCTCGATTACGGTCCTGCCAGGCAGCCGGCCCCGGAGCTTCCAGGTGCCCGCGAGGCCGAGGACGAGGTCCCCGTCCGCCCTTTCGACGGAGACCCTGGGTCCATCTCCGTTCTCACGGGCGACCGCCGGTCCGCCCGTCACGTGTCTTCACCCGAGGAGGAAGAGTCGGCGTCGGAGCGTCCATCCTCGGAATCGAGGTCTTCTTCCGACCCGTCGAACGGAGGCGGGGCCGGCGCCCGGTGCCTTTCTACCGGCGCGGGATCCGCGCCCGGCGGAACGACGATCGACATATCCGCCACGGTGTCGGTCAGCGACATCTCGACCCGGGGAAGGAATCCCGAGAAGACGTCGCCGTAGATCTCCCAGACGGTAACCCACAGCGCGGCGATGATGGGGCCGATGATGAATCCGGACGCCCCGAACGCGACGATCCCGCCCAGCGTGGACAGGAGCACAAGAAGATCCGACATCTGAGTGTCCCGGCCGACCAGCCGGGGCCGGAGCAAGTTGTCCACCGATCCGACGACGATCGCACACCACAGACCGACGGCGATCGCCGCCCCGGTGGCCCCGGTGGCGAACAGGTAGATCACGGCCGGCACCCAGACCAGGATCGTGCCGATCCCCGGAATGATGGACAGCACCATCATGATCACGGACCAGAAGGCCCATGCACCGATTCCGGCGACCAGGAAGGACAGCCCCGCGAGTCCGCCCTGAACCACACCGATCACCAGGGTTCCCTTGATCGTGGCCCGCGCGACCGAGGTGAACTTCGCGACGAGCCGGTTCTCGGCCGCGGGGTCCAGAGGGATGTAATACAGGATGCGCGCGAGGTATTCCTTCCCGCGCAACAGGAAGAAGAACATCGCGTACAGCATGATGAACAGGTGAAAGAAGAAGAGCGCCGTGCCGCGGCTGGCCGCCGCCACGGAGGCGACCAGGAACGTGCCGACCCGTCCCGCCATCTCGGCCAGCTTGCTCGTAATCAGACCCTGGTACGGCTCGATCGTGTTCCAGAACGGCAACCGGTGCAGGAAATCGGTCAGCCGGTCCGGTGTCGACATCTCACGCTGTACCCACGGGCCGACGGACGTGGACACCTCCACGGCCTGGGAGACGACCACACCGAGAAAAGCCGAAAGCGGAATGATCAGGACGAGTACGAAGAACGTCACGGTCGCCGCCGAAGCGGTGGCCTTCCGCCCACCAAACCAGCGGACGAACCTTCGGTACACGCCGTTCATCATCCCGCTGAACACGGCCGCGAGGAAGATCGTCTCCACGAAGCTCGCGACCATGCGATAGACGACGAACGTCAGGAGAAGGGCGAGCGCCACGAGGAACACCGCCTGCAGCTTCTTCTCCTGCGCCTCCTGCGTGGGGCTCTGCATCGATGACCTCCGGGCCCTGGTTCGAGAGCTCTCGTCCGTCAAGGTCCGCACCCCGACACGCATTCGCAATCCCGGCACACGCTTTTCTTTTGGGGCGGTGCGGCTTATCGTCCCCGACCGTTCGAGGCGGACTGACGGCCTCCGGCGGGCCGCTCCCGAGGCATGCGTCTTCTTGAAACGGAGGAATCCGGCTCATGGATCCCGGCTCCGGACAACCACGCGACACCTGGGGTTCCAAGGTCGCGTTCATCCTCGCCGCCGCGGGAAGCGCGATCGGGCTCGGGAACATCTGGGGATTTCCGACCGTCGCCGGCCAGAACGGGGGCGCGGCGTTCCTTCTGATCTACCTCGTCGCCGTGGCCCTGATCGGGGCTCCGGTCATGCTGGCGGAGCTGATCGTCGGACGGCGAACGCAGCGGAATCCGGTCGGCGCCTTCAAGGCGCTCGCCCCGGGCTCGGTTTGGGTGATCGTCGGCGGGCTGGGCGTCTTCACGGGCATCGTGATCCTCAGCTTCTACTCGGTGATCGCCGGGTGGACCCTGTCGTACATCTTCAAGACGGTCACGGGCACTTTCCAGGCCGGTGTGGAGACGGAGCCGATCTTCAACGAGCTGGCCGGCAGCGCGCTTCCCGCCATCTCGTGGCACCTGTTGTTCATGATCATCACCGTCTACGTCGTGCTCGGCGGGATCCGCGACGGCATCGAGCGCTGGACGAAGGTGCTGATGCCGGTGCTCTTCTTCCTCCTGGTGCTGCTCGCCATCCGGGCCGTGACGCTGTCGGGCGCCGGTGAAGGTCTCTCCTTCTACCTCAAGCCCGACTTCGGCAAGGTGACCGGGGGAGTGGTTCTCGCCGCGATCGGACAGGCGTTCTTCAGCCTCAGCCTCGGCATGGGCGCCATGATCACCTACGGTTCGTACGTCTCGAAGAAGGATGACCTCGTCTCCTCGGCCGGTTGGGTCACCTTCGCGGACACCACCATCGCGATCCTGGCCGGCCTGATCATCTTTCCGACGCTGTTTCACGCGGGACTCGAGCCCGGTGCAGGCGGACCGGGAATGGTCTTCGTCGTGCTGACCTCACTCCTGTCGTCGATCCCGCCCGCACCGTACGGTGGCGTGATCTTCGGCACCGGCTTCTTCCTGCTCCTGGGGATCGCTGCTCTGACATCGAGCGTGTCGCTGCTCGAAGTGGTGACCTCGTGGGCGGTCGACGAGCGAGGGATGTCGCGGCGCAAGGCGGCCATCTCCCTCGGGGTCGTCGCGTTCGTTCTCGGCATCCCCAGTGCCCTCGCCAGCGGCGCGGTCTCGTGGCTGACGGAGCTCCCCGGCGTCGGGATGGACTTCCTCAGCTTCCTGTTCATGCTGTTCGGCCAGTACTCGCTGGTGATCGGCGCGTTGCTGATCAGCCTGTTCGTCGGCTGGGTGTGGGGCGTGAAGGCCGCCGGGGAAGAGGTGAGGGCGAACGACGGCCGATTCCCGCTGGGCCGGACCTGGGCGTTCCTCATTCGCTTCATCGCCCCGAGCGCGATCGTGGCGATCCTCATCAAGATGGTGGTCGACCTGGTCTGAGGCTTGAGGCGGCGCCCTTACCGGCTGCGGGACCCTTCCGCAGAGACCGTCCAGGTGCGTCCGCCATACAGCAGATCCGCCAGGCCCCGCCCCTCCGACTCGGGCTCCACCTGGGCGAGGACCTGCCGCTCGAAGGTGGGGCCGGGATTCCGATACAGCACTCCGAGCGCCATCGGAAAGTCGGGCGGCTCGAGCGCGGCCAGCATGGTCGCGAGAGGACGGTTGGTCTCGTCGTGAACGAGCACGTCGTTCTCCGTCCAGCCATCCTCTCCGGGTCGGATCACCTGCAGCGCCCAGGATTCCGGATCGAGTCGCAGGCCCTTCTCCAGGTCCGTTCCGAATCGCAGCGGTCGGCCGTGTTCGACCCGCAGCTGTGCCTCTTCCGACACGGACCGATCGGTGAAATCCGCGAAGGTGCCGTCGTTGAACACGATGCAGTTCTGGAAGATCTCCACGAACGAGGCGCCTGCGTGCGTGTGCGCCTGCTTCAGCACCTCCACCAGGTGACCCTGCTGGATGTCCACCGACCGGGCCACGAACCGTGCGCCTACCCCGAGCGCCAGGGTGGCGGGACTGATCGGGTTGGAAACCGAGCCGCGGGGCGTGGTGGGCGACAGGGTGCCGCGCTTCGAGGTCGGCGACACCTGACCTTTCGTGAGGCCGTAGATCTCGTTGTTGAACAGGATGATGTTGAGGTCGACATTCCTCCGCAGGGCGTGCACGAGGTGGTTCCCGCCGATGCTGAGCCCATCTCCGTCGCCGGTGATGACCCAGACGTCGAGCTCCGGGTTCGCCAGCTTGGTGCCGGTCGCAACGGCCGGGGCGCGTCCGTGGATCGTGTGAAAGCCGTAGGTCGCCATGTAATAGGGGAACCGCGACGAGCAGCCGATTCCGGAGATGAACACGCTTCGCTCGCGCGGGATCTCCAGCTCGGCCAGCGTCTTCTGAATCGCTTTCAGGATCGCGTAGTCGCCGCACCCCGGACACCAGCGCACTTCCTGATCGGAGGCGAAGTCCTTCGGCTTCAGCTGGGGCAGCACGCTGTGACTCATGGGGTCCTCCCGGATTCCAGCATCCGGCGTATGGCTTCCTCTACGTCCGCGATCCGGAAGGGTCGTCCGGCCACCCGGTTCAGGCCCGCGGCGGGCAGCAGGTACGTGCTGCGCAGCATGGCGAGGAGCTGGCCGGAGTTGATCTCCGGCACGAGCACGTGATCGAACCCGCTGAGCAACTCGCCGAGATTGCTCGGGAAGGGGGACAGGTAGCGGAGGTGAACGTGCGACGCGTCGAGACCCTTCGCCCGCGCCCGTTCCACCGCCTTGAAGAGTGAGCCGTAGGTCGACCCCCAGCCCACGACGGCCAGCCCGCCCCGCTCGTCGCCCAGCTCCACCGTCTGCATCGGAATGTCCGCCGCGATGCCCGCGATCTTTCGGGCCCGCAGGCGCGTCATCTCATCGTGATTGTCCGGATCGTACGAGATGTTGCCCGTGGTGGCGTCCCGCTCGATGCCGCCGATCCGGTGTTCGAGCCCCGGCGTGCCCGGCGTCGCCCATGGGCGCGCCAGCGTCACTTCGTCCCGCGCATACGGCTGGAACCCCTCCGGGTCGACCCGCCGTTCGACCGGAAAGTCCTCCAGCGAGTCCAGATCGGGAATCAGCCACGGCTCGGCGGCGTTGGCCAGGTAGGCGTCCGAGAGCACGAACACGGGCGTCATGTACCGGGTGGCGAGGCGGACGGCCTCGCGTCCGACATGGAAGCAGTCGGCCGGCGTGGCCGGCGCGAGCACGGCCACCGGCGTGTCGGAGTTCCTCCCGTACACGGCTTGAAAGAGGTCGGCCTGTTCCGTCTTGGTCGGCAGCCCGGTGGAGGGTCCGCCCCTCTGAGAATTCACCACCACGAGCGGGAGCTCCGTGGCCACCGCGAGCCCGATCGCTTCCGTCTTCAGGGCGATCCCGGGACCCGAGCTCGACGTCACGCCGAGCGCCCCCGCGTACGACGCGCCGATCGCGGCACAGGCCGCCGCGATCTCGTCCTCGGCCTGGAACGTGACGACGCCGAGTTCCTTCATCCGGGCCAGCATGTGAAGCAGCGGTGACGCCGGCGTGATCGGATAAGAAGCGAACACCATGCGCTCCAGGCCTGAAGACTTCAGCCCGGAGGCGAGGCCCCAGGCGAGAGCGTCCGTTCCGCTCACGGTGCGATACAGCCCGGGCTTCAGATCGGCCCGCGAGACCGTGTATCCCGGGATCTTCGTCGGCATCTCGACGGTCTCGCCGAAGGCATGCCCCGCGGCCAGAGCTGCGACGGCCGCCTCCGCCGCCACGTCGTCTTCTCCGAACTTGCGGCGGAGCCAGTCGACCGTCGCCTGCTTGTCGCGGTCGAACATCCAGAGCAGCAGCCCGAGAGCCCACATGTTGCGGCTTCGGAGGGCGTCCCGAGCCGAGAGCTCCAGGTGCTCGACCGCCTTGCGGGTCAATTCTCCAATGTCGAGCTGGATGACCTGGTAAGGGGCGAGCGTCGCGTTCTCGAGCGGGTTCTCCTCGTACTCCGCCTTCCCCAGGTTCCGATTCGTGAAGGAGCCGGTATCGACGACCACCGTGCCCCCGACCCGCAGGTCTCCCAGGTTCACCTTGAGGGCCGCCGGGTTGAGCGCGACCAGCACGTCGAGCTCGTCGCCCGCCGTCTTCACGTCTACGGCCCCGAAATGGATCTGGAACGAGGAGACGCCGTACGTGGTCCCGGCGGGCGCCCGGATCTCGGCCGGGTAGTCGGGAAACGTGGCGAGGTCGCTGCCGGCGAGCGCGTTCTCCATGGTGAACTGCGTTCCCGCCAGCTGCATTCCGTCGCCCGAGTCGCCGGCGAACCGTACGACGACCGAGTCCCGTACCTCGCGTGTCCCGCTCAATGCAGCGGTCCGCTCACTCATGTGGCCTCAATCCCCTCCCTGACTCTCCGGATCGGTACGATCGCCGGGGCCCGCCCATTCTACCGAGGGGGCCGGCGGCGGGAAACTTCGCCTGCCTCGACCGGGCTTTCCGATCAGGGCTCCGGCCCGGACGCCCGGTACAGGACCCAGTAGATCCCGGACAGCCCATACTTGGGGAACGAGCGCACGTACCGGTAGCTGCCGAGATCCGGAACCTCGAGATCACGGGAAGGCGAAAACCGGTCTTCCAGGCTGGAGATGATGTAGAAGGCGGGCCGCCCCCCGAGCCGTGAAAGATCGTCCCGGGAATGCTCGCAGCCCTCCGTCGCGAGACGCTGGCAGTAGTACACGATCGCCGCATCCCCGGGCAGCTCTTCCTGGTACCATTCCAGGGCCAGGACCGTACCGAGGTCGTGGCTGCCGGCCGCGGACGTCGTCCCGAAGCCCGAGGCCACCGCCATGTAGGCCGTAGCCTCGCGGTACATGCCGCGTCCGACGGCGGCGAAGCGCAGGATCTGAGAGAGGTTGACGGTGACGATCATGGCGAGGATCGAGAGGCCGAGCACCCTGCCCACTCTGGAATCCAGCCATCCGGCGATCGCCCTTCCGAGGAGCAGGAGCGCGAACAGAAGCGCCGTGAGGTAGTACCGGGGGTATCCGTACCCGGGAAGCGCCCCGCTCCCGAGCGCCAGCACGATCGCGGTCAACAGGAAGGCGCTCTCGTTCAGGGACCGGTCCCGCAGACGCAGAATCCCGGCGGTGACTCCGACCCACGCGGTGGCTGCGATGACCGCCGCTACCCGGCCGGGCGCTCCGCCGACCAATAGACCGGCGGCCCCACCGAGCGCCTCGACCGGAGACCGTGATGCGAAGCCACCCGACGCGGTCATCCAGCGGACATCCACCCCATAGAGAACGACCACGGTCAGGAGGGGCAGCGCCTGCACCAGGACATGGTTCCTCAGGGCGAAGCTGCGGCGGCTCCGCGCCTGCCAGATCTCCAGCGTCGACCACAGCAGGAACGCGGCGAAGACCGTGAGGAAGCCGAGATGCGCGAGAAAGGCCGCGGAGGCCGCGACCGAATACCCGACGGCCGCCCACCGACGGCCCGTCCGGATCCACCCCCGGAAGAAGGCGTACGCCAGGAGCGTCAGGAAGATGAGATACCCGTAGCCGCGCGCCTCCGATGCGTAATGAACGAGCGGGTACGAGCAGGCGAAGAGCAGAGTCGTGACCGCGGCGGCGCGCCGACCCTCGGGACGAGTCAGCCGGTACACGATCGCCACGAGGGCCGTTCCGAGCACCAGCGGGGGAAGGCGCAGAACCCAGACGGGGGCGTCCGGCCCGACCGCCCACAGCCACAGAGAGTTCAGGTAGTGGTTGTTGTCACTGTGAATGGCGGTGAATACGTCTGCGGGCGACGAAAGCCCCTCGACATGACGAAGCGAGAGGATCTCGTCCATCCACAATTCGGTCCACAACCCCGGTGCTCGAAGAGCGACGACCGCCACGACCCCGAGCAGGAAGGCCGCCCACGGCCACGCTTCTCGAACACCCCTGCGGTCGGACGTGGAAAACCTCCTAACGGTTCAGCGTCCAGATGGCGATGTTCAGGACCGCCGCGAACGTGACCCACGCCCAGTAGGGAATCAACAGGATGGCGGCGGGCACCGAGACCCGCCGGAAGGCACGGATCGTCCATCCGATGGCCACCCACAGGAGGAGGATCTCGACGGCCGCCAGGCCCGGCGACTTCAGCCCGAAGAAGAGCACGGACCACAGGCCGTTCAGGAGGAGCTGCACGACGAACAAGAGGAGCGCAGCGCCGACCCGGGTCTCCTCCCGGCGCCTCCAGACCAGCCATGCCGCCACCCCCATGAGCAGATAGAGGACGGTCCAGACCGGGCCGAACAGCCAGTCGGGCGGATTGAAGGCCGGCTTTACGAGAGTCGGGTACCAGTCCCGGACGCCCCGGGCGGTGGCCAGCCCGGACAGGAGGCCGACCGCCAGCGGCGCGACGAGCGCAATGACGAGCCGAACATCGACCGCAGCTCGTGGTCGACCGTCAGGGCGTTCGCGTTCCATTCAGCTCAGCACTCGCTTCAGGTAGTTCTTGAGCCGCATCCAGGCGTCGGCGGCCGGAGCGGCCGTGGTCTCCGGATCGCGGTCCACCCACAGCCAGAACCCGTGGTTCACGTCGTCGTAGATATGGATGTCGTTCTCGACCCCGACCTCCCGCAAGGCTTCCGCGAAACGATTCACCTGGTCCGGAGGGATCGAGCCGTCCAGCTCCGCGAACGTCCCGTACACCGGGTGATCGATCGAGGCGAGCACCTCCGGGTCCTCGATCAGACGCCCGTAGAAGATCGCCGTGCCGTCGTGGCTCTCGCCGCCGAGCGCGAAGGAGAGCGCCACTCCGCCCCCGAAGCACCAGCCCATCGCCGCGATCTTGCCCGTGACGTCGGGTCTGGACCGGAGGTGGATCACCGCGGCGTTCAGGTTTCCGATCATGCGCTCGGGGTCCGCCTGCACCTCCTGGACGAGCGCCATGTTCTCGTCCCGGTTCGACCCGGTCCGGCCGGAGTACATGTCCGCGGCGAGCGCGACGTATCCCTCGTCCGCGAGCGCATCCGCCACCTGCCTCACCCGATCCACCAGTCCGTTCCATTCGTGGATCAGGATCACGGCAGGAAAGGGTCCCTCGCCTTCGGGCACCGCGATGTAGCCCACGGTCTCCGGATCCGCATCGAAGTAGGCCAGGTCTTCACCCCGCGGTGGAGGCGCCTCGCCGAGGATCGCGGGAGGCAGGTCGACCTGCTGCACGGGTTCGACGCCATCGGCCCGTGCGTCGGGGGCGGCCTTCGCTCCCGAATCGCCCTCCGAGCACCCCGACGCGGCCGCGGCCAGGACGGCAGCGACCAGCCCGTACGACACCCAGTTCTTCCATTCGCTCACGAAGTCCCTCCACCTGGCGGTCCAAGGAGGCCCGACCGTCTGACGACGACCGGGCCGGTAACACCCCACTGTAATCGGGCCTCGGGACTCGCGTAAGCTTCCCGGCCGTCCCCGCTACTTGGCATCCGCCGCCGGGAACGGCAGCTTGAGGGTTCTCCCGGACCGGCCGGAGAACCTCGTGACCCGCGACTGCGCGCGAACGGACCGATCATGACGAACAAGAACGACGGGAAGAGCCTCGACTTCATCCGCGCGATGGTGGAGGAGGACATTCGGACCGACAAGTACGGGGGCCGGGTGGCGACCCGCTTTCCCCCGGAGCCGAACGGATACCTCCACATCGGCCACACGAAAGCGCTGTGGCTGAGCTACGGCATCGCGCAGGAATACGGGGGCACCTTCAACCTCCGTTTCGACGACACGAACCCGGCCAACGAAGAGCAGCGGTACGTCGATGCGATCATCGAGGACGTCCGCTGGCTCGGCGTCGACTGGGAGGACCGGCTGTACTTCGCCTCGGACTACTTCGGCCAGATGTACGAGTGGGGCGAGAAGATGATCCGGGAGGGTACCGCGTACGTCGACAGCCTGAGCGAGTCGGAGATCCGGGAATACCGGGGGACCGTGACCGAGCCGGGCCGGAACAGCCCGTACAGGGACCGCCCGGTGGACGAGAGTCTCGACCTGTTTCGCCGCATGCGGGCCGGAGAGTTCGAGGACGGGGCGCACGTTCTGAGGGCGAAGATCGACATGGCGCATCCCAACATGACCATGCGCGACCCCCTGCTCTTCCGGATCCGGCATCAGAGGCACTACCGGCAGGGGGACGACTGGTGCATCTACCCGATGTACGACTACGCCCACTGCCTCGAGGACGCGATCGAGGACATCACGCACTCGCTCTGCACGCTCGAGTTCAAGGTCAACCGGGAGATCTACGACTGGATTCTGGATGCCGTCGGTATCGATAGACCCCGCACCGAGCAGACCGAGTTCGCGCGGCTCAACATCGACTACACGATCATGAGCAAGCGAAAGCTCGTCCAGCTCGTGGAAGGAGGCCACGTCCAGGGCTGGGACGATCCGAGAATGCCCACGGTGGCCGGACTGCGGCGCCGGGGCGTCACACCCTCGGCGATCCGAAGGTTCAACGAGGAGATCGGCGTCGCCGACGTGGACAGTCGCATCGAGTTCTCGCGGCTCGAATACGTGATTCGAGATGACCTGAACTGGACCTCACCGAGGCGGCTGGCCGTCCTGGATCCGCTGAAGGTCGTGGTCACGAGCTATCCGGAGGACCGGACGGAGTGGATCGACGCGGCGGAGTTCCCGCGCGATGTCGGCAAGGAAGGCACCCGTCGCATGCCTTTCACCCGGGAGCTCTGGATCGAGCGCTCCGACTTCATGGAAGAGCCTTCGAGGAAGTTCCGCCGCCTGGCGCCTGGAGTCGAGGTCCGGCTCCGGAACGCCTACGTGGTGCGGTGCGACGAGGTGGTGAAGGACGAGGCCGGCGAGGTCGTGGAACTTCGCTGCTCACACGATCCCGAGACGATGGGGGCGAACCCGGCGGACGGTCGCAAGGTGAGGGGAACCATTCACTGGGTATCCGCCGAGCACGCGGTCCCCGCGGAGGTCCGGCTGTACGATCGCCTGTTCTCGGTCCCCGATCCCGAGGCGGACCTCGAGGAGGGAGAGACGTTCGTCGATCGACTGAACCCGGAGTCCCTGGTGGTCGTGGAGAGGGCGTGGGCGGAGCCCGCTCTCCGGGACGACCCCCCGGGAACCCGCTACCAGTTCGAGCGGCACGGCTACTTCATGAGCGATCCGGAAGACTCCGGCCCGGAGCACCTCGTGTTCAACCGCACGGTGACGCTGCGGGACAGCTGGGCCAAGATCGCGGCCAGGGGTGGCTAGAGGTCCGAAGGGGGCCGGGGGCCCGGCGCGGCCCCGAGCAGCCCTGCCCGGCCCCGCGGATACGGAGCCGGGCAGGGTCGTGACTCAGAGATCCCAGCCCACGGCGAGCGTGGTGCCGAGGTCGTTCTCCTGCGCGCCCTCGGGAGGATCGCTGTCGTACTGGTCGTAGAATGACACCCGCATGTAGAGGTCCCCGAACAGGTCCTGCCGGTAGCTGATGTTGAAGTCGAAACGCACGCGACCGGACTCGCTGAGGCTCGGATAGACGAAGAGGCTCGAGGACAGGTCGTTCTCGAAGTCGCCGAAGGTGAACCAGCTGAACCGGGTGCCGAGCAACGCTTCCGCCGAGGTCGTCCCCTCCAGCCCGACGTATTCCTCGGTGTTGCTCTGGACGCCGACGAGCCAGTTCCAGTCCACGCGGTTCGACTGCACGAAGTCCCGTCCGACGATCGCGCCGAGCAGGAGCCGGAGGTCGAGGTCGAGCTGCTCGTTCTGCTCCAGCTGGGTTCGTGCGCCCACGTACCAGGTCTTGGGAAGCAGGTAGCTGGCGCTGAACGTGCCGAGGTTTCGCTTGAAGCTCTCGGCATCATCCTGATCCTGAAATCGCGAATCGAGGCTCAGCACGAAGAGCCACCTCGGCGCCCGGTAGTCGATCTCGGTCGCGAAGTTGAGATTGGTGGCGTTGTTCGCCTTCGCGTAGCTGAACCCGAGCTCGAGGTAGCCGTCGAACCGGGACCACAGTCCCTGCTCGACGTTCGTCATCTGCACGATCTCGCTGAAGGGCAGGTCCACCGTGTCGGTCGCGGTGGCGATCCGCACCCAGCCCGGCTGCTCCCCCGGGAGCACGCTGCCGAACGCCCGGCGCTGACCGGTGAGCTCGAAATCCCACTGCTCCGGACTGGCGATCGTGCTGACCTTGTCGAACTCGAGGGTGGCGGTGCTCGCGCCGGGGATCTCGAAGCTCAGCTTTCCGCGCTTGAACTCCTTGATCTCGGCGTTGATCGAGTCGCCATCCACGTGGATCAGGTACTCCTGCGCGCCGAGCGGAGCGGCGAACAGGGCAAGAAAGCCGGTCAACAGACCGGCAGTCCGCATGGGCGGCGACCGGCGCTCGCGTCGCGCCATGCGCCGTGGTGTCGGTGAAACGGGGCCCAAGGGCCTCTCCTTTCGGCTCGATTCCAGTCGTACGGGGACGAACGACCGCCGAACTTATGGGGACCGGAAGCGTCTGGAAAGTCGGGATCCGGGGCACCGCGGCGCTTGCCGCCAACCCTCCGGCACCCCAACTTTTCGTCCGACCACCGATCGTCCGGGTGAGCGGAGGCCCGGTATCCGGGCTCACCCGACCGAAGGTTCATTCCTGATCGTGGAGGCTCCATGCGAAAGCTCGTCACCGTCGCCTTTTCCCTGGCGCTCGTCGCCTTGTGGCCGCTTCCGGCCCTCTCGCAGGACGTAACGTGCGAAGAAGTCTCCTTTGACGCCCGCATCACGGCGGCCTACCCGGAGGCCCGGGACGCCTGCCTCGAGATCGTCGAGTCCGATGGAATCCGGTACGCGCACTTCGAAGCTCTCGTTCACCGTGAGGGCTTCCCCTCGATGCTGCTGCGCTTCAAGCACTCGGATGGAACGTGGGGTCCCGCCACCCTGGTGAGGATTCCCGCTGGCTACCCCGTCTACCTCGAAGGCCGGCCGGTGGAGGCGAAAGACGTGCCGCGAGGCCGCGAGCTGGACTTCTACATCCCCGAGGGTCGGTGGGAGGTGGCCGTGGCGGACGTCGAGCCGGTCGCCATCGCCGAGGCGGAGTTCGCACCGGTCGAGTTCGAGGTCGTCGAGGCGGATCTCCCCGAGGAAGTCGACATGGAAGCGCCGGTGATGGCCCAGGAAGAGATGGCCGCGCTGACGGTCGCCGACATGGCAGAAGAAACGGACGCGGCCGTGGAGGAAGCGGCAACCGAGGAAGTCGCCCAGGCGGACGCGATGGCGGACGACCAGGAAGACGCGGACATGCCCGATGATTCCGATTGGATGTGGATTCTCGGGCTGGCGGCCGCCTTCATCATCGTGTGGTTCCTGCTCCGGCGCCGAAAGGCCCGGCGGCAAGGCTGACGACGACCCGCTGTATGAACGGTTGGGGGGCGGCCGCTTTCGGCCGCCCCTTCGCTCATCCGGGCCAGATCCTAGTCGCCCGGCCCACCCTCCTCGTCCGCGGTCGGGCCGTAGATCATCGGTAGCGGGACGCCGAGCAGTCGGAAATAGACCCCCAGCTGTCCCCGGTGATGCACCATGTGATTGAGCACCTGGCGGCGAAACACCATGTACCGCTGTTCGGACATGATGGGCTCTTCGCCGGCCTTCATGGTCCATGTCGCTTCGAAGTCCTCGTCACTCGTCTCCGCGAGGTGACGCCGACACTGCTCCGCCGCCTCGTCGAGCTCGGCGAGGATCTCTTCCTTCGACTGCATCTCGCGCGGAGTCCAGGACTGCATCTCGGGAGACAGGAAGTCGATCTCGTCCTCCCGGAGAATGGACTTCGACCAGCCGGGGATCTCCGCCACGTGCGTCGCCAGGCGACTCAGGGTCATCGACTTCTCGTGGGGCTTCCAGTCCCACTTCCCGTCGGGCAGGCGCTCCAGCAACGGGCGGGTGGCCTGGACTTCCTGATCGAGCTCGGTTCGCAGAATGTCGCTGATGCTCATGTGTGCTCCAGGGTGGGATCGCAGAGTGAGGTCGCGCGGCCGGGCCGGTGCCTCAAGGGGGCTGCGCCCGGTAGTTGATCACCGGGATGTTGCGACGCGGGAAGGTGAAACCGGCCCCGAAGGCGAACACCCAGCGATTGCCCGTAACCTCAGGACCGAACTTGTACACGATGTCGGCCCTCGCGGTACGCGCGACGCCCGAGAGCGCCGAGCCGAACCGGAGGCCGGCCCCGACGCTGCCACCGCTTCGGGCGCTCTGATCCGGGTACCAGGCGCCTCCGTAGTCCAGGAAGGCACCCAGCCCGAGTCCGATCAGGTGCAGGAAGTCATCGATCGCGTAGTATCGGTGCTCGAACTGGACCCACCAGCCCCGATCGCCGACGAACGAGTGAGCGTCCCAGCCGCGCGGTGCGTTGTCGAAGCCGAGGTCGAACTGGTCGCCGGGCTTCGCGTTCCACATCCGGCCCCACTGCAGCTGGATGGCCGTCGAGTGTCTTTCGGCCAGTTTGACGCCGGTGGCCACGTTGAAGATCACCCGGCCCGAGTCGCGAACCGCCGCGTTCCACAGGTAGTTCGCGTCGACCGCGGCCCACACCCACCCGGTGCCTCCGAGCAGGCCACGCCTGCCGGTCGCCGCGTTCAGCCCGAGGCCGATTCCGGTCCCGTTCCAACCGAAGGTTTCGGGCGCCACGGTCGCGGTCAGCCGGACCGTCGTGCTCAGGTCGAGGTCCTCGGATCCGAACCCGTTGAATCGCGAGTATTTCTCGTATCGTACCTTGCTGTACTCGGACCACAGGCTGACCGTGCCGTACAGGGAATCCGGGACGACGCCTTCCTCGTCCGGATCGAGGTAGAACCCCTCCTGGCGGATGCCGACGTCCGCTCCGAACCGCAGGTAGTCGGCGCTGCTGTGCCGCGTGGCGAGCCCCGCCTTCAGGGTGCTGATGAACGCGTCGCGCCGGTACGTGGTCGAGTCCGTGACCGTCGAGTCCGCATCGTTGGTCACCCTGTACTGGATCACGTCCTGGTTCGCGCTCGATCCGTCGAGCTGGTACTGCTTGCGGCTCTCCACGTTTCGGAACGGCAGGCCCAGGACCCAGTTTCCGTTCTTGCCATCCGACATGCGCGCGAAGTTGCCCCCGGCATCGAAGTCCCAGCCGAAGACGTGCTGGAACTGCACGCTCGCGTTCAGTCCGTCCCGGTCGATCTCCTTCTTGTAGGCCGCGTAGACGAGGTTCCCGTAGCCGAGCAGGTTGCTTTCGCTCAGACCGAAGGTGCCCGTCCAGTCTCCGGTGGACGCCACCGAGTACGCGAACTTCGGCTTCAGGCTCCATGCATCGCGAGTGTGAACGACGGCCGCCAGCCGGCCATCCTCCAGGCGGGTGCTGTCGATCGACACTTCGCGGAACAGCATGAGGAGGCGAAGCTGCCGCTCCGATTCAGAAACCTCCGCCGAGTCGTACGGCTGGCCTGCTTCGATGATCAGGTAGTTCCGGATCACCTGCGGGCGGGTGACCACGTGGATGCGGTTCATGGCCCGGAACACCCCGGTCTTCGCCGCCTCCGCGTCGAACACGTTCTTCCGGTCGAGGACGATCGTGTCGACGATCGCCGAACGGGGGGAGACGTCCTGGGCGACGAGATCCTCCGCGGCCACGGCGCTGATCAACAACGCCATTCCCAACAGGGCCACGGATCCGGCCGGACGGCGCATGAGCTTCCTCGATCAGACGGGCAAGGAGGAAAGGCAGTCGAGGCAAGGTAATGCGGCCCGTGCAGAACCGCAGCCCGGGTCGGCCCGCGGCGAGCGAGCCCAACCCGCAGGACCTGTCCGCCGGTCAGGAGCCGCCGCGGCTACCCTCGACGCTCCACTGGCAGCTTCCGATGGCGAACGCCCCGGGGTAGCCCCGGATCGGGTCCGCCGCCCAGCCCTCGCCCGCCGGGATGGGCTCCTCGAGCGACGCGCGCAGGTGTCCGCCCGGCAGGAACCGACCCCTCAGGACCGTTCCCTTCTCGTGTGTCCCCTGCCAGAGCAGAAAGCGGAACGTGCGCTCTCGCATGTCGACCCAGCCCTGCGCAAAGAAGGGCTCTTCCTCGGCATCGACCCACCAGGGCCCGACGAAGTACTCTTCCGCGTCCGACCCCACGAAATCAGCTAGATTCGAATGCTGCAGGTGGAGATGGATCTCAAAGGGATCCCGGTTCGGAAGGCAGGCCACGGTCCGGGGAACCTCGACGGACCAGTCGCCCTGGACATCGGCCACGGTCAGTGGCTCGCCCGACAGGTGGGCCGGCTCGGACGGTCCGTCGTCACAGCCGATCAGCAGCCACGCGGACATCATCACCAGCACAAAGCGCGACCCGGCCAGTCTTCTCACCATCGAGCGACCCCCTCCGTGACTTCCTCGAGAGCGTGCTTCATACACACGCCCCGGTCGGAGGTTGCGTCACCCGAGACCTTCGGATCCCGCGGTCGAATCTCGGGGCGCAGGGTGCGTCGGCGACGCGATGCCCGTGATCGACTTCAGTAGCTGATCGTGGCCACCAGGTTGAACACGTTCCTGCCGATCCAGCGCTCCCGCGGCAGCTCATCGGCAGGAACGCCGAACTCGATCAACCTCTCCACAGCGACGCCGGTGTCCTCCACGCCCAGCTTGTTGGTGAAGTACAGCCACTCCCCGGACAGGGAGAAGTCGAGACCGCCCGGCAGGCCGCCGAACCCCTTGATCGTGATGAGCTCGAGGCCGGCGCCGATGTGCCACGTATTGGGAAGCAGGTTTTGGAAGAACCCGGGCTGCCGCACCCACTCCGAGTCCGCCGGGTCGATGGGCACTCCGTCGGTGGACACGTTCTCCAGGCGGTACCAGCTGAGACCGTACCCGGCCTTGAGGTACGGCTGGATCGATCCGGTGAGCAGGCTGTACCGCAGGCTGCCCACGTACTCCCACCAGGTCAGATCGCCGGTGACCGAAAAGTCGTCGATGTCACTGAACTGCAGGCTCCAGCCCAGCTGGCTCCGAAAGTGGATCAGGCTATTCGTGCTCGTGAACCGGTCGCCGATGAATAGCTGGAGTCGGAACAGGGGGGCGACGGGCACGTCGACGGACAGCTCCGAGCCCGTGCCCACGGTCGTCGAGTCCGCGCCCTGCTCGATCAGGTGGACCAGCAGGCCGCCGAGTATCCCGTCGATCTGGTCCGGGTTGAAGAACAGCTCCAGGTAATCCTCCGGGACGTCCGGGAAGGTGACACCCCCGTCGATCCCGATGAATCGGAACGGGATCGTCTCCTGGGGATACATCGTTGGATCGAGCGTCGTGAACGCGGCCCGCGCCGGTGCAGCCACCACTCGCCACAGGAGGTCGAACGGGGGCAGGAAGCTGATCACCGGCAGCGTGGCGTTGAAGTAGCCCCAGTCGTTCGAGAACGCATCCTGGAGGCCGGTCGGGAAGAGCCTCGGAAGCACCTGGGGCACGTAGGCCTTGTACTGGACGTTCTCGCCGGAGCGGTTCCAGCCCGTGTTGAAGGCGGGCCCCACGATGGACAGGTTTCCCGTCTCCGCGTGTGCCACCACGCCCGCGAAGGGCGACTCCACCGCCGGATACCCCCAGCGCATCGGCAGCACGAGCCAGCCCCACGTCTGACGGACCTCGGGGTCCGTGAGCACGAGATCCAGCACGCGCTCCCAGTCCGGCACGACGGCGACCGCCTGTTCCTCTCCGAGGAAGACCACTCCGCCGCGCTCGAACTGGTTCATCCGCTTCAAGGCCTTCTCATCGCCCGCGTAGTAAGCCTGGTGGTCGAAGAAATTCGAGATCGTCTCCGACGCGCCGGCCGGACCGATGTCCTTGAAGAGCCCCGGCAGCGGATAGGTCCCGTGCGAATCCCGGTTGGTGCCGCCCGGTGGGGAGAGCAGCTGGTCCAGGCCTTTGTTGTCGGCCCCGATGTAACCCACGGGATGGGTATTTACCTGTGTCTCCGCCGAGTCCCGCCAGGCCATGCGCCGCACGTACTTCTGGAACAGTTCCTCTCCGGACAGCTCCACGCCCAGCGAGTCAGCCTGCCGCTGCCATTGGGCACGGGGCAGATAGGCGTTCGGCATTCCGAACTCGAGACTGGCCACCTTGCTGTGGAAGTAGTACTCGACCCTCTTGATCACGAGCTCATCATCGCCGGTGGCGCTCAGCCACTCTCCGTCGAGAAGACGGAGCATGTCCGCCTCGCTCAAGGCGGGACTCTCCACCTGCGACCTCGGAGAAACGATGACGTGGATGTGCTCCCAGTCACCCTCGTGGTTGTTTCCCCCGTCGTTGTACGGATAGAAGAACCAGTACTGGAGCACCAGCTGAACCCCCTGATATCCTCTCGCATCGCTCACGTCTTCGAGGAAGGGGTGCACGTACGTCTTGAGAAGGTCTCTGTATCCGGGGCGCAGGCGCTTCGAGAACTCGTTCCGCCAGTGCTCCTTCCACGTCTTCGGATCGGTACCGGGCATGTCCACCCAGAGGACCTCGAACGGCTTGTACTCCGCGGCCTGGGCGCCCGTCTGGTCCAGCGCGTAGAGGGGATCGTCCGGATTGTACTCGAGAAGCAGGTCCAATAGCCGACAGTCATCGGACGTCGGATTGTACGGTCCGCACGGGTCCGCGGCGCCCTGCATCCAGTGCACGGATTCCTGGCGAATCAGGTCCTCCCCCATGGCCGTGTTCCACGTGTCCACGAACAGCGGATACGGTCCGTTCCACACCAGCTTGTGGTCCATCGGGATCGCTTCGGAGTTCTGGACGAGGAACGGGGCGAAGCGGACGGCCAGCTCCTGCAGAACCCGGTACCGGCGATCGTCGACCCCGTCCAGGGGCTCGATGTCCACGAACTCCGGGGCCTCCCGGTTTCCGTACAGGTTGAGCCGCTCGCTGGCGGCCGTCTGCCGGATGATCCGGGGCACCTCCAGCGGGACGTACCTCAGGTACTCGTCCCGCGGGATCTGCTGCGCGGTGGCCGTCCCCGATGGTACGAGCGTGAGCAGAAGGCCGGTCGCCAGGACCGTCGCGCCAAGACCTCGTGTCATGATGGTCGCCTGGTTCAAGTGTGTCCTCCCCCGGCTCCTTCTCTCCCTGCCCCTTGTCGCGCGCGGAGGGCTGAAGATGATACTGTCGGACTGAACGAAAGACAAAGCACGAGGGCAGCAGATCGACGGACGCACATTCTTCGGTATGGACTGCGCTCACCCCTCGACCGGGAGGCCTCAGGTGGCGGAAACGAAAACGATCAAGGTGGAGCACGGATTCGGCGGACTGTGGTACGTGGGCTGGCTCTTCACGGTGTCCCTCGCTCAACTCACGATCGGGAAGGCGTTGCTCGCGCTCGCCATCTGGCCCTGGTACCTCGGCGTCGCGCTCCGCTGATGGCGCTCCCCAGGAGAGTCCTCGTGCTCTTCGCCCACCCGGCTTTCGAGAAGTCCCGGGTGAACCGGGTCCTCACGGAGGGCCTGCCGGGGATGACGGGGATCACCTTTCACGATCTGTACGAGGCGTACCCCGACTTCGGCATCGACGTGAAGCGCGAGCAGACGCTGCTGTCGGACCACGACGCCGTCGTGTTTCAGCACCCGATGTTCTGGTACAGCACTCCCGCGATCCTCAAGGAATGGCAGGACCTCGTCCTCGAGCACGGTTGGGCCTACGGCAGCGAGGGGAAGGCGCTCACCGGCAAGCTCTGGTTGAGCGCGGTCACCACGGGGGGCCGGGAGGCGGCCTACTCGGCGGACGGCCACAACCGATTCACCATTCGTGAGCTCCTGCGGCCGCTCGAACAGACGGCGGTGCTTTGCGGCATGCGCTTTCTCCCTCCTTTCGTGGTCCACGGCACGCACGGAATGCAACGGGCTGCGATGGAAACGCACGCCCGCGATTACCGTCGCCTGCTCGAGGCGCTGCGCGACGGCACCCTCGACCTCGAGCGGACGGACGGCCTGAGCCGTCTGAACGCGGATCTCGAAGCCATCATCACCGACTGACCAGGGAAATACGGATGCACGGACAGGGGTTCTTCTTTCAGGCCTTCGTCTACCTTTCGGCCGCCGTGGTGGCGGTACCGATCGCGAAGCGTCTCGGACTGGGGTCGGTCCTCGGCTACCTGATCGCCGGGATGGTGATCGGGCCGTTCGGTCTCGGCCTGATCGGCGCCGAAGGCGAGGACGTGATGCACTTCGCGGAGTTCGGCGTCGTCATGATGCTGTTCCTGATCGGACTCGAGCTTCGACCCGCCCTGCTGTGGCGAATGCGCGGCCCGATTCTCGGTACCGGCGGCCTGCAGGTGGGCATCACGACCGTCGTTCTGTCGGGCATAGGGATCGGCGTCGGCCTGGCCTGGCAGACGGCGCTCGCGGTGGGCATGACCCTGGCCCTCTCCTCCACCGCCATCGTGCTCCAGACCCTGAACGAAAAGAACCTCATGGGCACGGACGCGGGGCAGTCCTCGTTCGCCGTGCTCCTGTTCCAGGACGTCGCGGTCATCCCGATGCTGGCGCTGATGCCCCTGCTGGCGGTCGGGGACACGCTGCACAAGGCCGGCGGCGAGGGGCACGAAGGATCCGGAAAGCAGCTCGCCACGTGGGTCGAGGGACTTCCGGCGTGGGAGCAGACCCTGGTGGTGCTCCTCGCGGTCGGCTCGATCGTGCTGGCGGGAAGATACCTTCTGCGACCGGTGTTTCGCGTCATCGCCGGGACCCGGCTCCGGGAGCTGTTCACGGCAGCGGCGCTGCTCCTGATCATCGCCATCGCGCTGTTGATGTCTCAGGTGGGCCTGAGCCCGGCGCTCGGCACCTTCGTCGCCGGCGTCGTCCTCGCCAACAGCGAGTACCGCCACGAGCTCGAGAGCGAGATCGATCCCTTCAAGGGGCTCCTGCTCGCCGTGTTCTTCATCGCCGTGGGCGCCTCGGTCGACTTCCAGCTCATCCGTTCTAATCCGCAGCTCATCCTCGGGATCGTCGGCGCCCTGATGGTCGTGAAGTTCGTGGTCCTGTTCGCGCTCGGGCGGGGCTTCGGAATGGGCCTCGACCAGAACTTCCTGTTCGCTTTCGGGCTCGCGCAGGGCGGCGAGTTCGCCTTCGTGCTCTTCTCGTTCGCCTCTCAGAACGGGGTCATCGGTGAAGAGGTGACCGCGCCGCTGATCGCGGCGGTGGCCGTCTCGATGGCGCTCACACCCGTGCTCATGCTCGTGAACGAGAAGCTGATCCAGCCCCGCTTCGGCACCCGCGAGCAGTCGAGCCGGAAGGCGGACACGATCGAGCGGTCCGCCGACGTGATCATCGCGGGCTTCGGCCGGTTCGGCAGCATCGTGGGCCGGTTCCTCAGGGCGAACGGCGTAAGGCCGACGGTGCTCGAGTACGACTCCGACCGCGTCGAGCTGCTCCGGAAGCTGGGGTTGGAGGTGTACTACGGAGATGCCTCCCGCAAGGACCTGCTGGAAGCCGCCGGGGCCGCGAAGGCCCGGCTGCTGGTTATCGCCATGGAGGAGCACGACCGGGCCGTAGCGCTGGTGGAGACGGCGCAGAAACACTTCCCGAACCTGACGATTCTCGCCCGTGCGAAGGGACGACCCGAAGCGTACGAGCTGCTGGATCTCGGGGTGGAGCACGTGTACCGGGAGACGCTGGACACCTCGCTCCGAACCGGCATGGACGCCCTCCGCATGCTCGACAAGCGAGCGCACCGGGCGTACCGGGCGGCCCGGACTTTCCGGACCCACGATGAGGCCTCGGTTCGGGAGTTGGGACGGATGAGGCACGACCGAAAGGCGTACCTCTCGGCCGCCCGGGAGAGGATCGAGTCGCTGGAGGAACTGCTCCTGTCGGAACTCGAGGCTCCGCCCGGGGACCGGGACGCGGGCTGGGACACCGATTCGCTACGCTCCGAGTACGGGGGCCGCTGAGCTCCCGAACCGATCAGAACAGGAAGACCGAAGGCCCCGACCGGCCGGAGGCGAGGATCCAGGTTCCGTACAGGCGGACCTGGGGCACCGTCTCGCTCAGGGACTCGAACGAGGAAGCCGTGAAGTCGCTGCGCCGGAGGTACACCCGGTACTCTCCTCCGACGGCCAGACCATCCGACAGCCGGAACCGTCCGGTGAGGCGCCCGAAGTGCAGGAAGTGTGCGGCCCGGCCTCCGTTCCCCGCATTGTGGTTGATGCTCCCCGTCCAGCTCGACCGCCAGCTCGCGAGGGCCGACAGACGTCCGAATCGCGCTTCCGCTTCGAGGTCCCCCACCAGCCCGGTGAGATAGTCGGAGGGCCGCAACCGGACTCCATCCGGAACTTCCGCAACAGCACCGAACGGCGACTCCAGGGTGCCGAACAGGATCACTCCGGCGCCGGCCCGCGTTCGCAACCAGCTCTCGCTCTTCCCCGACAGGGGCCACAGGGAGTCGAGGCGCAATCCGAGGCTCTGGGCAGCCGCCCGAAAGGCGCTCGTGTTCTCGTACTCGAAGCCCTGGACGAGAGCCCAGACGTGGTGAGTCGAACCGCCGCGATCGAGGTCCCGCGTCACCAGGTTACCGTGGATCTGCACGGATCCGAGCAGGTTGCTCTCGCCACTGTACATCGCGACCTCGACCTCGAAGACGTCGAACGGACGGCTCCGCTGTCCGGCGAACGCGCTCCCGAACGCCAGGTCGACGTCCATGAAGGCCCCCTCGACCGTGGCCGGCTCCGCTTCGTCCGGGGCCACCGAACGGTAACCGGCGCTGAGGGCCAGGGTGAGATGACCGGGCACCCGGTCCGCCGGATCCGCCGGGTTCGGGTGAACCGTGAATGCGTCCCCGCGAATCAGCCGGTTGAAGCCGCGGATCGGGTTCAGGAGGAATCCGGCCAGCTCGCGGCCTACGCGTTCGCCCCCGACGGCCTCGTTGCTCAGCACGGCGGACGAGGTGCGGTACAGCGCCTCGCCGACGGCGATCCCGCCCAGCGTCGTGCTGACCACGTCGTTCCCGGCCATCGCATGGCGCTCGCCGCAGCACTCCCACAGGAAGCTGCCCAGCAGCGTCATGGCGGCGGATCCTCCGAAGCCGATGCCGTTCGAGCGTGCGGAATTGTAGTAGGCCGAGCCGTGATAGGGGTGGGCAAGCATGTTCATGAACAGCGAGTTCTGATCGTACCGGAAGCCACGCTCGATGTTGTGCCACCACGTCAGGGGATAGACGGAGGCGAACGGCATGTCGCGGACGTAGTAGTTGTAGCTCCAGGTGAGCAGGTTGATGCCGGCGATCTCGCCGAGGGCGAGAAGCGGCCGCGGGGGAACGCCCCACGCATCCACGACCTGGGCGGACTGGGCATGGAGACCGGCGGGCGCGGTGAGCGCCATGGCGGTCAACCCGGCCAGTAAGCAGACCTGGCGGCGGCATCGTCGTCTCCATCCCGCCGGACCCGCGTCGCTCCGGCCCGGGGCACGGGCCTTCCCGTGCCTGTCGCCCGCTGACCACATGGCACCCGTTTCCTGCACCCAGATTCGCGCGAAAGAGGTAGCCGGAATATACCCGTTTGCGGGGTGGCGGTGCCACGCCGGGTGGGACTCGGGTGGGACCTGCAGGACGGCAGGCCGCAAAGAAGAAGCCCCGGCTCGCGGCCGGGGCCTCACTCTGGCGTTCGGAGTGGCCTGAGACGTTGGTTCTGAACGCTCAAAGCACCCTAGGAACGCGCGAGGTGCGGGGATTGTGACGGTCGGCGGCGCTCAGGGGCTCCGGGGCGGCGCGCTGAGCTCTATCG